>JBDUBG010000029.1:0-10266 GCA_040004215.1 Pseudolysinimonas sp.
AATAGTCGCTGCGCGCGCTCTGTCTGGTGACGCTGGGCGATCACGCCGGCGTGCGGAAAGTCGGCGAGCGGCAGCAGGGCTCCGTTGCCGCAATCGATCGCGTGCAAGTGCAGGTCGCTGGCGCGCACCCGGGCGGCCCCAACTCCGGCGATGGTTCGCAGGGTCTGGCTGCGGCCTGACCGGGGGGCCCCGATCACGAAGAGGTGGCCGAAGGAGTCCAGATCGATCAGCGCCGCGTTCTGCAGCTGTTCGCTCGGGTGATCTTCGACGCCGTAGGAGAAGGCCTTGGGGTCGGCCCCGAATGAGCGCACCAGGCTCTCGATCGTGAGCTCGTCGGGCAGAGCGGGCAGCCACGGCCTCGGCTGCTCTGCGATGCCCAGGTGCATAGCAGCCTCCCGGATCGCCGCGACCAGATCGCGCAGATCGGTATCGGCCACGTCCTGTTTGCCGGCTTCGGCGCGGGCAACGGACGGCGCTGGCTCGGCGAGCTCGGCGAGCGTCATGGTGCGGATGAGCGGCTCGGCACCCGCCTCCGACACCGTGCCGGGGCGGCGTCCGCCGACGCGGCCGGCCTGGAAGGGCACCAGCGAACTCGCGCCCAATCTGACGTATGCACGGCCGGGGGTGGACTTGCTGATGCGGGACGCATCCGGAGCATCGATGACGTCTGAGCTCTCACTCGCGTCCGTCACGCGCAGCGCGATGCGCAGGTTGGTGTTGGCGCGGATCTCGGGCGAGACGACGCCGCTCGGCCGCTGCGTCGCAAGGATCAGATGGATGCCGAGCGACCGCCCGCGTTGCGCGATGTTGACGAGGCCGCGCACGAAGTCCGGCAGCTCGCGGGCCAGGGAGGCGAACTCGTCGATCACGATCGCCAGCCGGGGGATCGCCACGAGCCCAGGCTGCCGCTCGCGCAGGTCGAGGTAGTCGGGCAGGTCTTTCGCCCCTGCAGCGGCCAGCAGGTGCTCGCGGCGTCGCAGTTCTGCTCCGAGGGACTCCAGCGCGCGCTCGACCAAGTGGGTGTCGAGGTCGGTGACCATTCCGACGGTGTGCGGCAGGTCGACACAGTCTTTGAAGGCAGCGCCACCCTTGTAGTCGACGAGAACGAAGTTCATCTCGTCTGGCCGGTTGGCGACCGCCAGTGACGCGACCAGGGTCTGCAGCAGCTCACTCTTACCCGAGCCGGTGGTGCCCGCGATCAGCGCGTGTGGGCCGTCGGCGCTCAGATCGATGGCAAAGGCCCCGTCGATGGATTCGCCCACCACCGCAACCGTGCTGCGCGGCGAGAGCAGCCACCCGGCGTCGATCGCGTCTGCAGTCGGCGGATCGAGGTGCAGCACATTGAGCAGCCGACTCGAGTTCGGGATCGAGCCGTCGTCGTCTTCAGGGCTGGCATCGTGGATCGGCGCGACGCCGCGAGCCACCCAGTCAAGCCAGTCATCGTCGATCAAATCGGGTCGGATGCCCGCCAGCACGTTGACGCGCTGCTGACGGATCGCCAGCGCCTCGGCATCGGCGATCACCACCGCGGTGCACTCCTCGGGCAGCAACCGCTCGTCGGAGTCGACGCACAGGCTGTAGACGCCGACCGCCGGTCCCTCCTTGAGAACCTGCACGAGCCCCGGCATGCTGCGCAATCGACGCGCGCCGTCGATCACGACAACGATTTCGCTGCCTGCCCAGCGACTGCCGCGTGACCCAGTGCTCCCGAGGGATTCGGTGCGAGCGTCGATGATCGCCACGAGCTCCGAGATGCGGCGCGCGGTGCTGGTTGCCGTTACGCCGAGCGTGGTCATGGTGTCTTGGCCGCTCGCGGGGCGCACGTGGGGCAGCCACGTCATCCACTGCCATGCCTCGCTTCCCCCCGAGTCGGACAGCAGGTAGAGCTGCACGTCACGCGGGCTCTGCAGCACCGCGATCTGGGCGATCGCCCACTGCGCAAGACGACGGGGTCGGTCACCCCAGCCGGCGATGCCGACCACCCCGCGCTCGGCTAGCTGGAACACGGCGGGCACGTCGCGCGCCTCCCAGGTGACGGTGCGGCGGTGCTCCAGTTGTTCGGGATCGTCGAGCGTCACCTGCGATGGTTGCGTCGCCGTTCCCACCCGGATGCGCAGGTGGTCGGGATCGGAGCTCCGGCGCTCCCACAGCCGCGGGAGCGGCCGGGTGGCGATTTCCGCCAGACCCGCGGGATCGGGCGCGTTGCGGAGCAGCTCGGTGCGTTCGAGCAGCAGAGCGGATGCCGCATCCGCCTCGATCACGCCTTTGTGCTCTCGGTACTCGGCCACTTGCTTGCGGCGCGACTTCTTGCCGCTCCTCTTCCCGAGAAAGAAGTTGGCGACCAGCATCACCGGCGCGAGCGCCGCGATGATCAGGAAGTAGAAGCTGTGGAACATGATCGCCGAACCGGCGGCCATACCCAGCGGCATCAACGCGGCAAGGATCGGCAGTGGCCGAGTCGGCTGGTCGGGCGGGGGCGCCGGCAGCCGCAGTGAGGTGCTTGCCTCGGGCGGCAGGATGCGTGGCGGCCGGTTGTAGTCGATGCCTCCGCCCTCTGGCGACGGGACGAACGCCGCGAGGTCGTCGTCGGGCACAGCAAGCTCGATGAGTCGACCCGCAAGGGCGAGCTGCGCGCCCAGCTTCCAGGGCGTGGATGCCACGATCACGTCGCCGTCGAGGGTGGCAGCGGTGCTCGCGCCCGCCGGCCGCACGCTGACATCGTCTGCCGTGTTGATCTCGACCAACACCTCGATCGGCGCAGCGCGGAAGCGGTCGTCGATGCGCAGCGACGCCTCGGAGCCGGACCCGATGGTGACGGCCCCGCGCCACGCGTGAAGGGCCGAGCCCGCTCCGTCACCCGAGACGATCCGAAACTGCACGAGCGCATCCTCGGGAGTGGTCTCGTATGCCGAGACGGCCTCGCGCGAGCCGACCACGATCGAACTGCCCTCGTGCATGCCGGCGGTGGACAACGGCTCCTTCAACGGAACGACTCGTCCGTCGACAACCAGAGCCGTCGTGGCGCCGTGAACGTCTGCGGCGACGGCGGTAGCCAGTTGCGGAACGATGGCGGAGAGAGGCGCGGACTCGTCGGCATCGAGCAGCACGTTGCTCGCGGAGCCGGTGTGCGCATCTGACACGGTGATCATCAGGCGCATGGGGGAAGTCTATTGAGCGGGCTCCGGTCTGCTGGCGCCCCCTGGTTGGGGTTCACCGGCTCGGACGCCCTGTGGATAAGTTGGTGGTGCGTATCCACGGTTGCCGTAGCCTGGTGCGACGAGGGTGATCTTCCCTCAATGATTGAGGTTTCGAACGAGGAGATGCGCGTGGCCCAGGACGTCAATGTCAGCTTTGAACACATGGAGAGCGTTGCGAAGCAACTGACTTCCGGACAATCTCAGATTGAGGAGCAGTTGCTCGCGCTGAAGAAGCAGGTCGACACGCTGGTTGCCGAGGGGTTCGTGACGGATCAGTCGTCCAAGGCGTTCCAGAGCTCCTATGAGGAGTTCAATGTGGGCATCACCAAGACGGTCGCCGGCATCGAGGGCCTGTCTGGCTTCCTCACGAAGGCGGTTGGCACTTTTCGCGATTCCGACACTGGCCTCGCGTCCGGTCTCAAGGGTTAGCCCATGGCAGATCGGCTTCGGGCCGACCTTGCTGGCCTCTCCGAACTGTCGAAGAACCTCGCCTCGATCGCGACGAAGATCGACGGAACGCAGAACGCGTTCATCGCGGCGACCTTCGATCTGGGATCGATGGATATCGAGGGTGCCCTCGAGGACTTCGAACGCACCTGGGATGTCGGTCGCAAACGCATCCACGATGACATCGACGCGTTGGGCAGCATGCTCGGCGACTCGGTGAAAACGTACCAAGATGCGGACACGCAGATTGCGCATGCCTTGACCCCGAAAGAAATCGGGCCGCACGGCGGAGGCGGGCATGCGGCCATCTGATTGGTTTCTGGTTGGCTTTGCTGTCGACCCCACTCCTGGCGATGCGTTTGGCATTCGAGCGTTGGCGAAAAAGTACTCCGACATAGCTGACATCGCGGGTGAGGCCTCGAGCGGTGTGCGAAATGCTCGGTCCTCTGGGTCAGCATCGTCGTGGGTGGGCGACGCGGCCGAGGTGTTTCGCGACAGGTCGTCACGGATGCCGGGCGAGTTGCAGAAAGCCAATGACTCGTACCAACTGGTCGCCGATGCCCTGCGAACGTGGGCTGAGTCCGCGGATGACACCCAGGCGCAGGCGGATCGCGGCCTGCAGCAAGCGCGCGAGGCGCATCATGATCTGCTGAACGCGCAGGCGGCGCTCGGCGCCGCAGAGTTGTCGTGGTTGACGGTGCAGGCCCAGCAACTCACCTTTCAGAAGCTTGTGAAGCTCTACACAGATGTGCCAGTTCCGGCGAACGTGAACATGCCGACCGACTACCAACTGCGGTCGACAGATCGCAACGCGCACCAGGCGCAGACCTCGATCGCCTCCGCGCAGAACGCCATCGCCAGCGCCGACGCCCGCCTCACCGCCGCCAAGAGCCTCGTCGTGGAGGCCAAGAATCGCCGCGACGACGCGGAACGCCGTGCTGTGCACGCAATTCAAGAAGCCAAGGGGCACGCGGTCAAGCCGTCGTCGATCTGGGAAGCCATCCAAGACTCAGCCGCCTGGCAGGCCATCGTGGTCATTGCCACGGTGGTGCTCACCATCATCACCATTGTGGCCATTTTTGTCGGCGGCCCGCTGGTGTGGGCCCTGATCATCGCGGCCACCGTGGTGCTCATGGTTAACGCGCTGATGAGCATTGCCCAGGGCAAAGACGCCTGGGGCGAACTGATCCTGCTGGGGATTGGGCTGATTCCCGGCGGGCGTCTGCTGGGGCTGGCGGCCAAGGGCGTCGAGGCTCTGGCCAGGACCGGTGAGGCCGGGCTTCGCATTGCGAACGGCATCGCTTCGGTCACCGGTGTCGTGCTGCGGGTCGGCGACGCTGTCGCGTCACGCGTCACAACGGTGCTCTCGAGCCTGCAGCGGGTGGCAGAGGCGGCCCTCCCGCGCCTCACCCCACTGGTCATTAACGGTGCCAAAACGGCGCACGCCGCGCTCGACTCCTTCTTCAACCCCTCGTGGCTGTCGCACTTCCACCCCGGCGGCGGGGTCGACGCGGTGGCGACGGCTGGCCACCATGCTGAGCAGGGGTTGCCGAGCGAAGGATCTCACGCCGTTCACGGCTCCGATGGGCCGTCGGCTCACGGCGAGTCGACGAGCGGGGGCACGCACACCGAAAGCGCGAGCGGCGTGCACGAGGGCGGCGGGTCACACACCGAGACGGCAGGATCACACGACAACGCCTCATCGGGCGACACGGCGCCAGCGCAGAGCGGTGCGGATGGGTCGGGCGCGGGTGGGGGCTCGGGTGGTGCAGCTCACCTCGATCCCGACAAGGTCGAGGCCAACTGGCGACACCTGCCTTCCGACGAGGTGCTGCCGTTCGGTCCGCAACAAGATCCGGTGTTCCTCGGCAACAAGAGCCAAGTCGACGGCGGCTACAGCCCCGACGCGCTCAAGCCCGGCCACCTGGAATCCGGTGATCGCTTCGAGGGCGGGTTGAACCAAAAAACACGGCCAGACGGCAGCATGCCAGACGATGTCACGCACGGCACGTACTCCGGGTACGCGAATCGGCCGGGTGCTGCGGCGTCGGTGGGTTTCGACCCCATTAAGGTCGCGCACCATAACCAAATAAAGATCGACTGGAATCGAGGTCCGCGTCACTACCTCGTCAACTTTGAGGCCACCACGCATATCGACATCGCGGAAGGCATCGTCGCGGCGAATCGCAACGAACCGGTACCGCCGTTCGCGCCGCTCGGAAAGGGTGGTTTCGAACAGATCTTCGTTCCGGACCAGATTGGTGCTACCCATCGTGGAGAGATCTTCCCGATCGACATCCACGGGAACGCACTCCCGTACGACATCGAGATCAACGATGTGACGGGGCACCTGCGCATGCTGATCTACGCCACGCGTCCGCAACACCTGATTCACTTGCACTGATGCACACCACACACGTTCGGCGGCCGAGCCGATGACGCTCCGGATCAGTTCGTTCGCCCCCTGGGACTTGGCCAAGACGCTCGACGATCCGGTCTGGGTCGACGTGCATCTCGGACGAGGCGACGATGGCCGGGATCGGGTGCGCACCTTCTTCGCTCCACCTGACGCAGATCCATCCGCGACCCCGATCGAGGGAGCTCAACTGCTCTCTCTGTGGACGGCTCTGCGGTCCGTGCCGCGCGGTGACGACCTGATCGTCAATCCCGCGGCGGACGGCGAACTGCTCATCACCGACGAGGAGATCGACGGTGTGCTGGGTGGCGATCGCGCCACGGCATCCATCCTCTCGTTCCGACAGCGGGCAATCTGGGGATCCCGATGGGTTCTCATGCACCTCGGGCCGACCGGCCGCTTCGTCGGGACCATCGACGGTATGGACGACCGCCAGGCACTCCCACTCTGGACGGATCGCGCGGCCGCGGACGCGGCGACTCCTGCCGGAGCGAACGTGGGACAGGCTTACCTGCTCGATGTCATTGCTGGCGGTGACGATATCGACTATCTCGTCGACCCGCAGTGGGGCGGGCTCTACATCGACCGCGGGCTGCGCTCGGAGTTGATGGAGACTGCGGCGCTGTTCCCCGCCGGCTACTTCGCACAGCTCGGCGAGTTGAAAGAAGCTGACTACCTCCCGTTCTTCGAGGCCGGCAAGCTGGCTGTTGGCGAGGCCCGCACGGCGGGACGCCCCTTCCGGGGTCTCTGGGTGATCGGCTATCAGCTCGAGTCGGCCCCGCCGCGGGTGGTGTTCGTCGTCGACGCCGACGATCTCGACGCCACTGCCGACATCGTGGTCGACGCGATCAACCGGCAGGAGCGACGCCTCGAGCGCACCGAGACCGTGCTGCTGCGCGATCTTTCACCCGAGAGCCAGGAGTTCGTCCGGCGGTCAACTGACCTGACTTCCACGTCGTGACCGATCCGGAGGCCACTGAGGCGTGCTCACCGGGGCGACGACTGGTCCGCTATGCGGCTGTTCCGCAACCGGCCTGGAACCAGCACTTCGTCCAGCCCGTGCTCGATGCAGAAGCGCGCCGAGGCAATCCGGGGGAGTGGAGTTTCGGCGACTACCAGATCGCCGAGGCCGGCATCGTGTTCGGCGGCCGGATCGACACGAAGGCGTTGACCGCCGAGTTCGAGCTCGACGAGGGGATGAGCATCCGGACGCAGCGCGGGGCGGGGATCATCTACCGCGACGCCGACGGAGAGATCGCTCTGACACTCGACGGGGCTGATCGCCCCCGCAGCGAAGCCATGGAGGCAGTCAGGGCAGCGTGGTGGCGCGAATGGCGTGCGAAGCCGCGCGCCCGCGTCACACTGCATAACCCCTTCCTCCACCCGGAGGCGTTGCCCGACGTCATCGCGCCACGCCCCGTCATGCTGGCCGAAGTGCCAGACGACATCGAGCTCGAGCGGCATATGTCGAGCGAACTGCCCGGCCTCGGTGACGGATGGAGTGTCTGGCCATTCACGAGCGCGAAGGGCAATGGGCTCCTGGTGATCGCGCCCGAGTGGTTCGACGAGGTCAGCGCTCACGCAGCGATCGACAGTGCGGGTGGGGCCACCCACCCGGTG
Organism: Pseudolysinimonas sp.; assembly: GCA_040004215.1. Taxonomy (GTDB): domain Bacteria; phylum Actinomycetota; class Actinomycetes; order Actinomycetales; family Microbacteriaceae; genus Lysinimonas. Next base: position 7,681 of record JBDUBG010000029.1, read on the forward strand.
CTCCTGGCGATCCGCGGACGCGAGTCTTCCCCTATCGAAGCGGCGCTCCGTAGTGCCAAGGCCGAAGCGAAGTACCTCCTGTGACCGAGACCTCTGCGGCACCGGTCGCATTCACCCTGAGCATTCCCGACAGCTGGTTCGAGCTGGACGTGCGCCCGACCACCCGTGACGGTTCCATCAAGACCTTGGTCGAGTCGCGGGTGCGGCAGCAGCCCGAGCTGTGGGATCACCGCTCCGAACTGATCAAGGTGCTCCGTCGTCAAGCGCGCGACGCCTGGGACTCCGGTGCGGTCTACTGCGCGTGCTTCGTGCTGGTGCTCGAGGATTCCGTCATCCCTGGTTCGATCACTGTCTCCGTCATCCCGCCGCCACCTACCGGCAGCGCGGCAGACGCGATCGCTGAGCAGCTTCCGACTCAGGAGGCGACGGAAGAGGGCGGCACCTGGATGTCGCGCTCCGTTGTTGAGCTTGAGGGCGTCGGGCGAGTGCCCCGCAGCCAGGGTGTCGCCGACGTCCCGTTGCCGGGCGGCACCGGCTGGATCCGTACGATCGTCATGCATACCTTCGTGCCGGTTGACGCCGAACGCCTGCTGCTGGTCGCTGCGGCATCCCCAGCCCTCGATCTGGTCGAGCCTCTGCTCGAGCTGTTTGACGCGGTGACATCGACCCTGACGCTCGTCAACGACGACGCGTGAGCCGCTGAGCCGAGACCTAAAGTAAGCACCGTGACCGCAGGCACATTCCTGCGCAGAGTGAAGGAGAATCCATGGCATCCATCATCGAGTTCGACGTCAGCGGCGACCAAACCGCGGCAAAGGCAGTCGTGCAGGCGGCAGCTCTCGCGCAGGGCTTCACGGCTGAGCCGACCGGAGACTGGAGCTACTTTCTGACCCGCGGAAAATCGACGAAGACATTTCTGCTCGGCGCGATGGCGGGAAAAGACTTCTACTTGAAGTTCGGACTCGACTTTTCGGTTGCCGATGGTCATCTGGTCGTCAGACTCTCGCGGGATGTGGCGTCGAGTGCCATTCGGGGTGGCGTGATCGGCGCAACCAAGGCGTCGGGAGTATTCCAGCAGTTGGCGGATGCCGTGGGAGCCGCTGTCACGCAGGCCGGCACCTTCATGGCCACCCGCACCGTTTCCTGAGCGAGTCCTCCGTGGATCCCGCCGAGACACGTATGACGCCGCCGCCCGCGGTGGGGTCGCCCCGCGCCCGCCGTGCCCCCGGCGCGTCGCCGTTCGCGGTGTCGGAGGGGTCGGCGTCCCGCCCGCCGCGCGCTCGTTCGGGTGCGGTTGCGGCGCCAGTCGTTGCTTCGGTCTCATCGAACATCGAACTGACGCTTTCGAGTGGCGAGCACCTGCGCATTGCAGGGCGCGGAGTGATCGGCCGAGATCCGTCAGAGGCGCCGGGTGCCTACGCTCATCGCCTGAACTTGGCCGACACCGAGAAGCTCCTGTCGCGCGCCCATCTCGAGTTCGGGCTAGACAGCAACGGACAGTGTTGGATCTCTGACCTGCACTCGACGAATGGGGTGGTGCTCGAGCGGCCTGGCCAGGCTCCGCAACGTTGCCTGCCGGGCTATCGGGTCGTGATCCAGCCGGGCGATCGGGTCACTTTCGGGGGTCGCATCCTCACGATCTCGGCGCGCTAGCGAGCTCGTGCTGACGACTCGCAAAAATGTTCTTGCAATCTATTCCGATATATCGCTATAGTGTCGTTATCGGTCACGATGAATCGCGGACTCCATATCTGCGGCGTGACCGGCCAAGGAGATTTTCATGCGAAACAACAACTTCAACCCCACTGAGTTCGCCCGACGCGCTGCCGCATTGCGGGGCGCCCGCTTCCACCACGACGGGTCGGACGACCACGGTGACCACGGTGACCACGGTCACCAGCACCCGGGTCGCGGCCGCAACCGCGGCGGAAACGGCAACGGCTTCGCTCCGGGCTTCGGCCGCGGGTTTGGCGCCGGGTTCGGCCCAGGCTTCCCCGGAGGCTTCGGTCCCGAGATGATGCGCGACTTCGCGCAGGCATGGGGCGGCAACAGCCGTGCCCGCAAGGGCGACGTGCGCGCCGCCATCCTGTCTCTGCTGAGCGAGGCGCCAGCCACCGGCTACGCGCTGATCAAGGGTATTGCCGAGCGCACAGACCAGGCCTGGCGGCCGAGCCCCGGCTCGGTCTACCCGACGCTGCAACAGCTTGTCGACGAGGGCCTCGTGCGCCAACAGGGCGACGCCAGCAGCACCGGCGGTCGCACCGACTATGAGCTGACCGATGAGGGCGCCGCCTATGTGGCAGACCACAAAGAGCAGCTCGACGCCACCTGGCAGGCTTCCGGCTCGCAGCGCGGCGGCGTCGACCAGGAGTTCATGGCCAGCATTGGTCGGCTCTTCGACGCGGTCAAGCAGTTTCCGCGTTCGGCAACCGCCGAGCAGCGCACTGCGGCTACCGCCAAGATCGACGAGCTCCGCCGCGAGCTCTACAAGATCCTGGCCGACTAGCTCTCAGTAGTCCCATCCCGCGGCGCCAGCCGCGCCAGCAGACGCCTCGACGGCAGCTCACGCAGCCGTCGGGGCGTCAC
>JBDUBG010000238.1:0-3043 GCA_040004215.1 Pseudolysinimonas sp.
CCGTCACATCGCCAGCGGCAAGACGGCGGAGGCCGCCGACGCCTGGGTGCGTGAGGTCGATGAGCCGAACGCCCACCTGATCGCGGCCGACGCCGGCCGAGCGACGCGCACCCTCGCCGTAGACTGAGCGGTATCCACCCACCGGACCAGCCCCTGGAGTGATCGTGCCCAACATCGTTGTCGAGGTCATGCCGAAGGCAGAACTGCTCGACCCGGCAGGCAAGGCTGTCGGCGGAGCCCTCAACCGGCTCGGCAAACACGAGTTCAGCGCCGTGCGGATCGGTAAGCGCTTCGAGCTCACCGTCGACGGGGCGGTAACCGAAGCGATTCTCGCCGAGGCGCACCAGCTGGCCGCCGACATGCTCAGCAACTCGGTGATTGAGGATGTCGTGCGCGTCTACGTAGCCGAGACCGCCGTCGCCGACACGGCCGCGACTGAGACGGCCGCAGCTGAGACCAGCGCCGCGTGAAGATTGGCGTCGTCACCTTCCCCGGCTCACTCGACGATCGGGACGCGCAGCGGGCAGTCCGCCGAGCGGGCGGTGAGGCGGTCGCGCTCTGGCACGGCGACCACGATCTGCATGGCGTCGACGCCATCGTGCTGCCCGGTGGCTTCAGCTACGGCGACTACCTGCGGTGCGGCGCCATCGCGGCACGCTCGCCGATCATGAGCGAGGTCATCTCGGCAGCAGACGCCGGGATGCCGGTGCTTGGCATCTGCAACGGCTTCCAAATCCTCGTCGAGGCTCACCTGTTGCCCGGCGGACTCATCCGCAACAACCACGGCGACTTCGTTTGCCGCGACCAGAAGCTTCGGGTTGAGAACGCGTCGACCGCCTGGACGAGCGGATTCGAGGTGGGCCAGCAGATCACCATTCCGCTGAAGAACGCCGAGGGCGGTTTCATCGTCGACGCCGAGACCCTCAAGCGCATCGAAGGCGAGGGGCAGGTCGCGTTCCGCTACCTGGACGTGAACCCGAACGGTTCACTCGACGACATTGCCGGGCTGACCAACGCACGAGGCAATGTGGTGGGGCTGATGCCGCATCCTGAACACGCATCCGAACCGGGATTCGGCCCCGATACGCCGGATGCCATGCGCTCCGGCACCGACGGCCTCACCTTCTTCACGAGCGTTCTTGAGAGCGCCTTCGCCCGGGCATGATCGGATGAGCTCCGGACGCAGGCTCCGCCGACGTTCTCGGCTGCGGCTGGCGAGCTTCAGCGAAGCGGTGCAAGCCAGAATCTGGCCGCTGCCGACCGCGGCGATCATCGTGGCTGTTGCCCTCGGGATCGTCTTGCCCGTGTTCGACGCCGGTTTCGATGACCGACTGCCTGCCTCTGTCGGCAACTTCCTGTTCTCCGGAGGGCCGGAATCCGCTCGCTCCGTGCTCTCGGCGATTGCAGGATCACTCATCACCGCGACGTCGCTGACGTTCTCGCTGACGGTCGTCGCACTGCAACTGGGCAGCAGTCAGGCGTCGCCCCGCGTGCTGCGCATGTTCGCGCGGGATCGCAACGTGCACATCACGATGGCCGTATTCCTCGGGACCTTTGCGTTCGCGCTCACGGTGCTGCGCACGGTGCGCGACAAGACCGCGGCCGACGTGGCATTCGTGCCCCGCCTGTCGGTGACGCTCGCCTTCCTCCTGACGCTCGCGAGCGTGATCACGTTGACCTTCTTCCTGGCGCATCTGGCTCGTCAGTTGCGCATCGAGACCATGCTGCGGGATGTCCACAACGAGACAGACCGGACGATCGCGCTGGTCACCGCCGCTGCCGACGGCGACGCGCCGCAAGAGCCGTCCCCCGCGGGCGACCGTCACTGGGCACATTCGTCCTCCTCGGGATTCATCACTTCAGTCGATCGGGAACGACTGCTCGCCATGGCCGTACACTTCGACGTCGTGATCGAGGAGGAGCACCCGATCGGTTCCATCGTCATCCTCGAGGTTCCGATTGCGAGCTGGTGGTCCCACGATCCTGCCCAGCAGCTTTCGCACGAACAGATCGAAGCTGTGCAGCGGGGGATCAATTCGGCATTCGCGGTGGGCTATGAGCGCACCTCGAGTCAGGACATCGGCTTCGGACTGCGCCAGATGGTCGACATCGGCATCAAGGCTCTGTCGCCGGGAATCAACGACCCAACGACAGCGGTCCACGCGCTCGGACACATCTCCGCGGTGCTCTGCACTCTCGGCCGACTTCCTCGACAGCGGCTCGCGTTGCGCGACGACGACGGGCGAGAGCGGGTGCGGATTCGTCCCCACAACTTTGTCGACCTCCTCGAGCTGGGCGTCGAGCAGCCGCGGCGCTACGGCGTCGGCGATCCCGATGTCGTAGCTCGGCTGTACCAACTGCTGCGTGAAGTTGGCTACGTGGTCACACGCGCCGACGAGAGAGAGGCGGTCCGAGCTCAGCACCGAAGGCTCGATGATGCCGTTGCGTCGGCGGATTTCGACCAGAGCGAGAGGGAGCGCTTCGCGGCAGCCGCACGGCTTGTCGACCTCGCATTGGACGGCCGCTGGGCGTCACGCACGGAATAGCCCGCTTCCCTACTATCGCGAGTGACCGCTGGCCTTCAGCATGGAGCCATGGATCGTCGACGGATCATTCCCGCCATGCTGCTCGCGGTCAGCGTTGTCGCGCTTCTGGCCGCATGCACAACAACCGCGAGCACGGGTGGCAACTCCGGCGGCTCGGCTGGCGGATCAAAGTCCGGCGACTCAGCCGACTGCTCGACTTTCGCCGGCCAGACTGATCCCGCGCTCAAGCTCTTCACGACTGACGCCATCTCCAGCGGTCCGAAGCAGGGGCAGAAGTACGGAGACGGTACCGAACTCGCCATCACCCTCTCGTCCGACGCGATCGCCGCTGGCCTGCTGCCCCAGTTCGAGCTCAACGGCCTGAGCAAGAGCGGCGGTCCGGTCGGCATCTCGAACGAGATCTTCGACCCGACCTCCGGTTCGGACGGCACATTCTCGACCACCAACAAGCTGTTCGGCAAAGACGAACTGGTCGGCAAGGCGATGGTGCTGCAGGT
>JBDUBG010000289.1:0-3036 GCA_040004215.1 Pseudolysinimonas sp.
AGCGCACGATCCGCGTCGGCCGTGCGTCCGGTTTCTCGGCTCTCGCCGGCAAGGGGGCGTCGGCAACTGTGGCGGGCAGGCAGCTGACGATGGCGAGTCGGCGGCTCGTGACGGAACGCGGCATCCGGCTCGATCCGGCGTTCGTGAACGCGGCCCGCGAACTCGGGCCGGCGGGAGCGACACTGGTGTACCTGCTCGACGAGACGGACGCAGCACCCCAGGTACTCGGCATGTTCGCGCTCGCCGACACGGTGCGTCCTGAATCGATCGAGGCGGTCGCGCTGTTGAAGAAGCGCGGCATCCGGGTGGCAATGCTAACCGGCGACGCGCACGAGGTGGCCAACTGGGTGGCGGCGAAACTGGGCATCACCGAGGTGTTCGCCGAGGTGTTACCGGGGAAGAAGTCTGAGATCGTGGCGCAACTGCAGGCCGGGGGCACCAGCAAGGTCGCGATGGTCGGCGACGGGGTGAACGATGCGCCCGCCTTGGCCCGCGCCGATGTGGGTATCGCCATTGGTGCGGGCACGGATGTCGCGATCGAGTCGGCCGGCATCGTGCTCGCATCGAGCGATCCTCGTGGCGTCGTCGACACGATCACGCTGAGCCGAGCCGGATACCGCAAGATGCTGCAGAACCTCGCGTGGGCGACCGGATACAACGTGCTCGGGCTGCCACTCGCAGCTGGCGTGCTCGCGGGCGTCGGTTTCGTGTTGCCGCCTGCTGTGGGTGCCGCGGTGATGTCGGTGTCGACGATCGTGGTGGCGCTGAACGCACAACTGCTGCGCCGGATGCGGTTCCCGCGCTAGGGGGACGGTCGGCGACTCTGAGGCTCTGGCGGGTCTGACGTGCCCGGCTCGGACGCCCAGCGCGTCGCATCCATCGCATACACACCGCGATGCCGCGGGTACTCGCAGAGCGACCAGAGCCGGGTACCGTCGGTTGAGACGGCCAGGTCTTCTGGCCCCATCGGCAGCACGTGACGGTGGCGACGCCAGGTGGTTGGGGACGTGGAGCCGGATGCCGCGTCCGAACGAGAGCCGACCCACAGGTCTCCCGGCTTCAGCCCGTTGCTCGCGCTGACAAACCAGGTGCCGTGGATCAGGGCGGCGCCCTGCATCCGCGGGATCTTCGGCTCCTCCAACTCGATGACCTCTACCCCACCCACGCGGACGCGCCCGAGACGACGGCCGTCGTGGTGCGGACCGAACTCGCCAACCACGAGGTGCTCGTCGCCGCCCTCTTCGCTGCGCTCGACCGAGACAAATGAGAAGCGCATCCGGTCGTCGCCTTCTCCGCCCTGAAGTTTCTCGTGGCCAGACTGCGGTAGCACGCAGCGATAGCCGAATGGTGCGCGCCCTGTCACGCGCAGGATGTCGCGCAGATCGAAGCGCCGTAGCCCGCCGAAGGTCGCCGCGGCGAAGAGCACGTCGCCCACGCCGGCCAGCCCGCCGGCGTGGATGTGTACGGGGGCAAAGCCGAGGTCGCCGTCTGGCGAGCGGGTCGGCTCGACCAGCAGCACATGGTGGTAGCGCGGCCGTCGGGGATTGCGACGGTCGACCACGCTGATTCGCGCTCCTTGGCTGCTGCCGCGGCGTTCTTGCGCGAACCAGCTGACGACGAGCAACTCGTCGAGTTTGTCGCCGTCATGCCGGTCGCTCAGCACCTCGACACCCTGCGGCCACCACCGGAGGCTCCATCCGTCGGCCGGTCCCCAGCGGAACGACTCGGTCACTGCGGGCGCCAGAATTCCGCCCGCAAACGCGCGGCGACCGCGGCGACGAAGGAGGCCAGCGATCCCGAGTCGCGGATGCACCTCGGCGAGTGCGTCGATCAGACCCTCCGCGGGCCGCTCGCCGCGCAGTTCGTACCGGATCCCGCTCACCTGCCGAGCCTAGGCGAGCACACCCGCCGCGCGCTCCGAACAACCGGGGACGGGCCCTCTCAGCCGATAGAGTCCAGACACCCTCGACGGCGAGCACTGCGACCCGCGAGAGACCGCCCGGAGGCCCGCGTGCCGAACACCTTCCAGCCCAAGCGACTGATCGTCGCCATCAACCCTGGTTCGGCGGCGGGCGGCAAGAAGGCAGTCGGTCCGCAGGTGCTCAAGGGGCTGCGCGATATGGGCCACGACGTCACCGAGTTGCAAGAGAAGAGCTACCAAGAGCTGCTCACGAAGGCGCGCGAGGCGATCGCCACCAAGCCTGATGGATTCGTCGTGGTGGGCGGCGACGGCATGGTCAACCTGGGCGCAAACATGGTGGCAGGCACGAAAGTGCCGCTGGGTATCATCTCGGCCGGAACCGGCAACGACACTGCCGATCGCTCAACCTTCCTTTCGACGACACCGCTGCGTCAGTCGCAGCGCTGGGTGAGGCACTGCAACACGAACCGCGGATCATCGACGCCGCGATCATGCGCTTCGCTGACCCGGTGACGGGCGAACCAACCGAGCGCTGGTTCGCCTGCGCGCTCAGTGCCGGCTTCGACGCGTCGGTCAACGAGCGGGCAAACCGGATGAAGAATCCCAAGGGCCCGAGTCGGTACATCATCGCGCTCGTCATCGAGCTGGCGAAGCTGAAGCCGTACCACTACACGCTCACGCTGGACGGCAAAGAGATGAAGGTCGACGCCAACATGGTGTCGATCGGCAACGGCGTCTCGTTGGGCGGTGGGATGCTGATCACCCCCGACGCGAAGCTCGACGACGGCCTGCTCGACGTGCTGATCGTGCGTCCGCTGAGTCGCGTCAACTTTTTGCGGATCTTCCCGAGCGTCTTCAAAGGAACGCACCTGAAGCATCCGAAGGTCTCGATCATCCAGGCCAAGACGGTCAAGATCGAGGGCGACGGCGTGGTCATCACGGGCGACGGCGAGAGCGTCGGACCTGCCCCCGTGGATGTTGAGCTGGTGCCCGGCGCGCTGCGCGTGCTGGCGCCGCTGCCCGCACTTCGCTGAGAGTGCGTAGTTCTGCGTACTTTCGGCGCTGAGAGTACGTAGTTATGCGTACTTTCGGCGGCCGGCGAATGACCCGCGGGC
>JBDUBG010000286.1:0-3034 GCA_040004215.1 Pseudolysinimonas sp.
AGTTCAAGGACACCACGGGCGTCGACGTCTCCAACGACAAGATCGCCAAGCAGCGGCTCAAGGAAGCAGCGGAGCAGGCCAAGAAAGAGCTGTCCAGTTCGATGAGCACCAACATCCAGTTGCCCTACCTCTCGCTGACCGAGAACGGGCCGGCCAATCTCGACGAATCGCTCACCCGGGCGCAGTTCGAGCAGATGACGAGCGACCTGCTCGACCGCACCAAGAAGCCTTTCACCGACGTCATCAAAGAGGCCGGAGTTAAGGTCTCTGACATCGCGCACGTGGTGCTGGTCGGCGGCTCGACCCGCATGCCCGCCGTTGCAGAGCTCGTCAAGAAGGAGCTCGGCGGCAAAGACCCGAACAAGGGCGTCAACCCGGATGAGGTAGTCGCTGTGGGCGCCGCGCTCCAGGCCGGTGTGCTGAAGGGCGAGCGCAAAGATGTTCTGCTCATCGATGTCACCCCCCTGAGCCTCGGAATCGAGACCAAGGGCGGCATCATGACCCGGCTCATCGACCGCAACACGGCTATCCCGACCAAGCGAAGCGAGACCTTCACGACCGCTGACGATAACCAGCCGTCTGTGGCGATTCAGGTCTTCCAGGGCGAGCGCGAGTTCACCCGCGACAACAAGCAGCTGGGCACCTTCGAGCTGACCGGCATCGCGCCGGCGCCACGTGGCGTGCCGCAGGTCGAGGTCACCTTCGACATCGACGCCAACGGCATTGTTCACGTGAGCGCCAAAGACAAGGGCACTGGCAAGGAGCAGTCGATGACGATCACGGGTGGCTCGTCGCTGCCGAAGGAAGACATCGAGCGCATGGTGCGCGAAGCCGAAGAGCACGCGGCAGAAGACAAGAGCCGCCGCGAGGCCGCCGAGGTGCGTAACAACGCCGAGCAGCTCGCATACTCGATCGACAAGCTCATCAAAGAGAACGACGACAAGCTTCCGGATGACGTGAAGACCGAGGTTCAGGCCGACGTCGACGCGCTCAAGACGGCGCTGCAGTCCGAGGATGAGGCCGCCGTCAAGGAGGCGTTCGACAAGCTCAACGCCAGCCAGACCAAGCTCGGGGAGGCCATCTACGCGGCCAGCGCGAGCGAGGAGTCCTCGGCAGAGGGCGCTGAAGAGGCGGCCACCGAGTCCAGCGACGAAGACATCGTCGATGCCGAGATCGTAGATGAGGACGAGGACAAGCCGACGGAGCCCAAGGCCCCGAAGGCCCCCAAGGAGCCGAAGAAGTAGCGATGGTCGCTCACAACAAAGGCCCGACGGGCCAGGACGAGCCAGAAGAGCCGGTCATCCGCGATAAGCGGAAGATCAACCCCGAGACCGGAGAAGTGCGCCAGAGAGGTGCGGCGAAAGCCGACGGCCTGATCGAGGCTGAAGGTCCCGACGTGGAGTTGAGTGATGCCGACGTCAGCTTGCTGGCTGAGGCAGAGCACGACCTCGTTGCCGAGTATCGCGACCGAGCAGCGCGCGCTGAGGCGGAGTTGAAGAACTTCCGCACCCGCGTTGAGCGCGATCGCGTGGCGAACCGCGAGGCTGTCATCGCCGAGGTGATTCGCACGCTGCTACCGGCGATCGACGACCTCGACCGAGCCGAGTCACACGGCGACCTCACGGAGGGCAGCCCCCTGGCCATCGTGGCGCAGAAGCTGAGCGCGGGTTTCGAGCGTTACGGGCTGCGTCGGGTGGGTCAGGTGGCCGAGAACTTCGACCCCCAGCTGCACGAGGCAATCATGCAGGTGCCGACGGCTGGGGCGACAGGGAACACCATCGCGGAGGTGATCGAGCCGGGCTATGCGCTCGGCGAGCGCCTCATCCGTGCTGCCAAGGTCGCCGTCAGCGTTCCCGAGTAAGCCGAACGTCTCGATGGCCAGCCAGGATTGGTTCGACAAAGACTTCTATGCCGTCCTCGGCGTGAAGAAGGACGTCTCAGACGCCGAGCTCAAGAAGACGTACCGCAAACTCGCGCGGCAGTTTCATCCGGACTCCAATGCGGGTGACGCCAAGGCGGAGGCGCGCTTCAAGGAGGTCAGCGAGGCGTACTCGGTGCTCTCAGACAAAGAGATGCGCACCGAATACGACCAGGTGCGGGCGATGGGCACCGGCGCGCGCTTCACATCGGGCGGCGGCGCCAACGCGGGCTTCGAGGATGTCTTCGGCGGCATGTTCAATCAGGGGTCCCGCGGCGGCAGACAGCAGAACTACAGCACGGGCGGATTCGAAGATCTGCTCGGCGGCATGTTCGGTGGCCGCAACGCGGGCTTCGGTTCGGCGAGTGGCGGTTACCAGGGCTACGGCGGCCCGACTCGCGGGGCCGACATCACGGCGAACACCACCCTCGACTTCTTGACCGCGATCCGCGGTGAGACCATCAGCCTGCAGATGCAGAGTGGGCGTGAGACCAAGGTCAAGATTCCATCGGGGGTAGCCGACGGCCAGAAGATCAAGCTGAAGGGCAAGGGGCAACCCAGTCCGGATGGCGGCGAGGCAGGCGATCTGGTCATCTCGGTGACCGTGCGCAAGCATCCCATCTTCGAGCGGGAGGGACTCAACCTGCGCCTCGATGTGCCGGTCACCTTCGCTGAGGCAGCGCTGGGCGCGACTATCGAGGTGCCGACACTCGAGGGCGTGCCGGTCAAGTTGCGTGTTGCTGCCGGCACCCCGAGCGGTCGCGTGCTGCGGGTCAAAGGTCGCGGCGTGACCACGCCGAAGGGAACCGGCGACCTGCTGGCGTCGGTGGTGGTCGCGGTGCCGAGTCACCTGACTCCTGATGCGAAGGAAGCTCTCGAGGCGTTCAGTGCCGCGATGCCGGACGAGAACCCGCGCGAAGACTTGCTGTCTCGAGGAGTTCGACGCTGATGCAGGAGGGCAGCTGATGAATGTCGACGAGAACAGTCCTCTGTTCGCGATCGCCATCGCGGCAGAACTCAGCGGGATGCACCCGCAGACCCTGCGTCAGTACGACCGTCTTGGCATGGTGAGTCCGCGGCGCACCGCCGGGCAGTCCCGCCGCTACACGATGCGCG
>JBDUBG010000216.1:0-3033 GCA_040004215.1 Pseudolysinimonas sp.
CGCTACGGCGCGCTGGCCGACAACGTTCCGTCTGACGGGGTGCAGCGCACGCGCCAGCTGATCGCGCTCGCGATCGGAGACGACTACGCCCAGAACGTGACCGAGCGCGCGGGCAGCTGGATGGGGCATCCCGCCGTCACGATCACCGTGCGCACGCGCCTGCCGCTGTTCGGTCTCGTGGGCATCGACGGCGTGCTGGAGGTGTCGGGCCATGCGGCTGTCGAGACGCTGGGCTGAGATTCTTCGCCGAGTCGCCGGAGACGACAGCGGCTCGGCGAGCCTCGAGTTTGTGACCGTCGGCCTGCTGCTGCTCGTGCCGACCGTCTACCTCGTGCTCGCGCTCTCGGCGCTCGAGAGCGCATCATTCGGAGTCGAGGGCGCAGCGCGGCAGGCCACCCGGGTGTTCGTGCAATCCGAGTCGGAGGGTGCGGCCGAGTCTGCGGCCCGCACCGCGATCCAAGTCACGCTCGCCGACTACGGGCTCGATGCCCACGACGCACATGTCTCGATCAGCTGCCGCCCGAATCCGCTCGACTGTCTCACCCGCCGTGGCTACGTGACCGTGACGATCACGACGACGGTGTCGCTGCCCCTCATACCGCCGGTGTTGCAACTGCAGCTGCCCGCCGGTATCCCGGTGCGGTCGGTCGCCACCGAGCAGGTCTCGCGATTCTGGGGTTCGAAGTGAGGCGCATGCAACGCCCCAGGCTTCGGGATGACGCGGGATCAACCCTCCCGTTGGTCATCTTTTACGGGTTCCTTGCCTTGGCCCTCGTGCTTATTGTTGCCGCAGCCGCTTCGCTCTACCTGGAGCGGAAGCGCCTGTTCACCCTGGCCGACGGCGCGGCTCTCGTCGGTGCCGAATCCTTCGACCTTGACTCGGTGACGTTCACCAGGCACGGCCCGCGCCCCGTGCTGCAGCCGGGGCAGGTGAGCGCGGCGGTGGCGAGCTATCTGGCGGGCAATCCGACGGGCACGGAGTATGGCGAGTTCGAGGGGCTCGTGGTGGAGCGGGCAACGACGGTGGACGGCGAGAGCGCAACGGTGACGGTCTCGGCGGTCTGGCATCCGCCGGTCGTGACGGTGTTCGTTCCAGAGGGTCTGCGTATCGACGCGACCGCCGTGGCGCGGTCGGTATTCGGCTGACCGGCGGCACCGCGTCACTGCGTCGTCGCTTGCGAGATCTGGATTCGCCGTGAATAGTGCCAGTGGGCATGGGCTCGCCAAGCAGCCTAGGCCGGCGCAGCCGGGCGGTCGGCTGGCGACACGCCTCGCGGCTTGGAGTACCGCGGCACGAATACCCGCAGCACGACCGCGCCCGCGAGGCCGATCACACCGAGCGCACCCGCGGCGAAGGGCAGCGAGACCAGAGCTGTCAGTCCCGAGACGATGAGTGGTGCGGCAGCGCCTCCCGCGTCGTTGGTGAAGCGCCATGCCCCGAGGAACGGAGCCGGATGCCGCGGGTCGGCCAGATCCGCACCGAGTGTCATCAGAATCCCGGCCCCGATCCCGTTGGCGAGCGACAGGAACATGGCGATCCCAATAAACCACCCGACCGTTCCGGGCAGGAACGCAGTCGCGGCGAGGGCGAGATGGCCGACGCCGAGGCCGACCATCGAGGGCACCGCTGTCCAGAGTCGGCCGAATCGATCCATGATCCAGCCACCCGCGAAAAACAGCGAAAAGTCGACCAGTCCAGCGACCCCGATGATCAGCGACGTCTGCGTCTCGTGCAGCCCGATGCTCACGGCCCACAGCGGCAGCAGAACCTGCCGCGAGGCGCGCAGGGCTGCCACCATCGTCGAACCCATCCCGAGCGTCAGCAGCACCTGCCGGTTGGCCCGGATGGTGTGGAACAGGCCGCGCGCCTCGTCCTCGACTTCGCGCTCACCCGCAGTTTCGCCCGCCATTGCGCGCGCCGACTGGTGGGCTGCGCGCGCCGCCAACCGTTGCGAGTTGGCGCCGCGGAAAGTCTTCTCCGGATCCGCAAGCACCAGCAGCACGACGGCCGCAGCCACGCAGCCGGCGATGTGAATCCAGAACACGCTCGAGCCCGCCCCGGTGAGCGAGATCACGCCCGCCCCGATGAACGGGCCGATCAGGTACCCGAGGCGAAAGCTGCCCCCGAGCGTCGAGAGGGCACGGGCGCGGTACTGCAGCGGCACGAAGCTCGTCATGAAGGCGTGCCGCGCGAGGGCGAACACCGCGGTCGCGATGCCGACCACCAGGATGCCGAGCCCGAGCACCCACGGGTTCGGCGCCAGCAGCGCGGTCAGCAGCCCGAGCACCGACAGCCCGGACGCCGCGATCATCGAGGTGCGCTCGCCGATGTGCGAGATGACCACCCCGCTCGGGATGTCGCCGATCAGTTCGCCGACGACCAGCATCCCCGAGACGAAGCCCGCGATGGCGAGCGTGGCCCCGACGTTGCCCGCGATGACCGGGATCACCGGGATGATCGCGCCCTCGCCCGTCGAGAACAACACCGTGGGAAGGAGCGCCGCGACGATGACCGACTTCCACCGGAAGGGCTGCGCTGTGGGGGTCATCGTTCACGATGCTACGACGCGGGTTACCGTCCTCCCGACCTAGTGTGTTCAGTGCGGTCACGCAGAGTTCACATCTCGAAGTTATGGAGGTCAGAATGACGGAAAATCTCAGTGCATTTATCGAGCGGTGCCACGAGGCATTGACCCAGCAGAGTCAGGGTCACCCCCAAGCGCTGCTCGACCTCTGGTCGCGCGGCGACGACGTCACCGTGATGGCGGCGGTCAACGGATACGAGGTTGGCTTCGAGGCGGTGAGGAAGCTTCTGACCTGGGCGTCAACCGCGCAAAAGTTCGAAGGATGGAGCGCAGACAACCTCGCCACTGTTGTGGGCTCCGAGATGGGCATGAGCGTCGAGCTCGAACACTACGCATTGCACGTTGACGGCGAAGACAAGGGGATGACGCTGCGCGCGACCCAGGTCTACCGCCTCGAGGAGGGTGAGTGGCGGATCGTTCATCGCCACGGTGACATCCTCACCGATGT
>JBDUBG010000315.1:0-3027 GCA_040004215.1 Pseudolysinimonas sp.
GTTCGAGGGCCCCGAACACCTGGCGAAGGTGCAAGCTGAGGCGAAGGTCATCGTGGATGCTGCCCTCGCCGACTGAAATTCAGCGAACCGAAACTCAGCCAACCGAAACTCACAGGAGCCACCATGCCGCTGGACCCCGGAATCGCCGCCACCTTGCAGCAGCTGGCCGCGAGTGGCGCGCCCGCCGTCTCGGCCGGAGACGCGCCGACAGCGCGTGCCGTGCTCCGCGGAATCGCGTTCGGCGGGGCAGACGGGCCGTCTGGTGAACCGGCGGTCGGTGCCGTGCGCTCCGAGACCATCTCCGGCTCGATCCCGGTGCGGGTCTACTCGCCCGACGCCCCGCTCCCGGTCCCGGTCCCCACGATTGTCTACTTCCACGGCGGCGGATTCGTCATCGGCGACCTCGACACCAGCGACTCACTCGCGCGGCGTCTGTGCAACGACGTGGGTGCCGTCGTGGTCAGCGTCGACTACCGACTCGCACCCGAGCATCCCTTCCCCGCCGCGGTGGACGACGCCGATGCCGCGGTGCGCTGGGTGGTCGCCCACGTGAGCGACTTCGGCAACGACCCAGCCCGGGTGGCGGTCGCCGGAGACAGCGCCGGCGCGAACCTGGCGGCCGTCGCGGCGCAGCTCGTCACGGCAGACGGCATCCACCTCGCCGCCCAGTTGCTCGCCTACCCTCCCACCGATCCCGGCGGCGACTACCCGTCAACGACCGAGAATGCCGAAGGCTACTTCCTCACGCGCGCCGACATGGAGTGGTTCTTCGCGCGCTACCTCGGCATGGATCTCGACGACCCGCGCGTTGCCGATCTTTCGGCCGATCCTCGCGTCGCGCCACTTCGTGCCGCGAGCCTGGCCGGACTGCCGCCTGCCATCGTCGCGACCGGTGAGTTCGATCCTCTCCGCGACGAGGGTGACGCATACGCCGCGGCGCTGGCTGCGGCTGGGGTGCCCGTCGAGCACCGCCAGTTCGCCGGGTTGATCCATGGCTTCTGGGGCATGGGGGCGACCAGCCAGGGAGCAGAAGATGCCACGGTCTGGATCGAAACAACGCTGAAGCGGCTGCTCAGCTGACGACGCGGGTGCCCTGATGGGCAACCGCGCGCCAGGCGGCACCGCGCAACCGCCACAGTGTCGTGCGCCGCACCCGAATGCCCCCGCGGCTGGTTTCGAAACCGACGAGGGCGAGCTCGGTTCCGACCTGCCGCACCGACCAGTCGCGAGCCTCGATCGCCGAGTCGTCGACTGAGTCGACCGCCAACGCCGCGATGATCGCTGAGCGCGTCCAGACGATTCCGGTCTGGCCGATCTCGGTGAAGTCGGCGTCGAGCAACTCAGAGACGGCGGCCGGGTCTCTGCGCACAGCGGGGTCGAGCAGGCGCTGCTCTGCCGCGATCGCAGCGGCAAGCTGGGCGGCATCCATCTGATCAGTTCGTGTAGTTGGGGGCAGCCGGCAGTCCGAAGAACTGCTCGAGAGTCTGGATGCCCGCGGTGTGCATCTCGGTGGCTAGGTCGACGCCGATATACCGGAAGTGCCAGGGCTCGAACTCGTAGCCCGTGACCGGCTCGAGCCCGTCCGGGTAGCGAACGATGAACCCGTACTGGTAGGAGTTTGCGGCCAGCCACATTCCCGCCGGGGTGGTCGCGAATGCCTGGCTGATCGCGGTATTGATGTCGACGGCGAGTCCGGTCTGGTGCTCGCTGTAACCGGGCCTCGCGCTCTGGCGGTCGGCCTGCGTTTGGCCCAGTCGCGAGACCCAGCCGTTGTAGACGGAGACCTGGGTGTTATAGCTGCGGTAGGGGCTCACGACGGTCAACTGGGCACCGGTCTGCGCGTGATAATCGGCAAACATCTGCTGGAGCGAGGCGGCGGCATCCGGCCGCATGTACCCGCCACCCGGAAGGTTCAGCGGTGCGAGCGGCGGCACGTAGTCCTTGGGGCTCAGCTGGCGCGTCTTGTTGACGACGACCCACAGGCTCGAGGCAATGTCGATTGAGAGTTGCGTTTTGTTGAAAGTGGGAGTCGGCGTGGGAGTCGGGGTCGGCGTCGGGGTCGGGGTGGGCGTCGAACTGGGCGTCACACTCGGGGTTGCGGGCGAGGCTCCACTCTGAGCCGGCGGCTTCGGTGCCAGCACCACGAAAGTGATCACCACAATCAGCGCGAGGGCGATCGCAGCGCCCGCGATCACAGTGATTCGAGCTCGACGAGACATCCCCTCAGCATAAGATGACACCAGTTGCAAGGATGCCTGCCGACGGTGTAACTTTGCAGATTACGCAAATTTTTCACAGAACGAGGCACCATGTCCCGCGCCACGGCACTCGCACAGGGGAAGCGCCGCACGGTTTCCGCTGAGATGACCCACCGCCAGATCCTCTTCGTCATCTTCGGCCTGATGGCCGGGATGTTCCTCTCGTCCCTCGACCAAACCGTCGTCGGCACCGCGATCCGCACCATTGCCGACGACCTCGACGGCCTGAGCCAGCAGGCCTGGGTCACCACTGCGTACCTCATCGTCTCGACGATCTCGACGCCGATCTACGGCAAGCTCAGCGATATTTTCGGTCGCCGACCGCTCTTCATCCTGGCGATCGTGCTCTTTCTGATCGGCTCGATCGCATCCGGATTCTCTGCCTCGATCTTCGAACTCGCCGGTTTCCGGGCAATTCAGGGCCTCGGCGCCGGTGGCCTGATGGCACTCCCACTCGCGATCATGGGCGACATGCTCGCCCCGCGCGAGCGCGCCAAGTACCAGGGCTACTTCCTCGCCGTCTTCGGTATCTCGAGCGTCATTGGTCCGCTCATCGGCGGCCTGTTCGCCGGTGCTCCCGAGATCCTGTTCATCACTGGCTGGCGCTGGGTGTTCCTCATCAACATCCCGATCGGCCTTGCCGCTCTCGCGATCGTTCTGCGCTTCCTGCACCTGCCGGCCCGCAGCGCCAACCGCGGGGTACGCATCGACTGGTGGGGTGCCGCGACCGTCATCATCGCCGTCGCTCCGCTGCTGCTCGTCGCCGAAC
>JBDUBG010000047.1:0-3025 GCA_040004215.1 Pseudolysinimonas sp.
TGCTGCTCGACGGCAACCTGGACCGCGTACCTGCTGCGCCCGAGCCGAATCGAGTTTCTCTCGGTGGCAGCCAGCCGCTCGCACACTCGGCTGCAGTACACAAGGCCCGGCGGCGGCTCTTGGAGCCGTGTCATGCTCGCGGAGTGACCCTGCGCCGCCACCTCCGCTCGAGCATGACCCTGCAGGTCGATGCGCCCACTTCATTCATGCTCGCGGTCTCAACCGCGCGCGACGTGCCGCTGGCCTGGGAGGCCATGACGGTGAGCATCGACGGGGCGCCGGTTGCCGTGCGCGAACTTGACGAAGATCCGCACACGCGCTTCCAGCTGTTCGAAACCCAACCCGGGCTGCTCATGATCGACTATGCGGCAGAGATCGTGGGGCGCTCGCCCGTTGCGACGGTGACACCGCTGGACCCGATTGTCTTTTTGAGGCCGAGCCGATACGTGCAGTCCGACACCCTGACATCGTTCGCCCGCGAGACCTTCCCCGGCTTGACCGGCCATCGTCGCGACGGCGCTCGACTCGTGTGCGAGGTGTCGAGATGGGTGTATGAGCGACTGGTCTACGCGCCAGACTCCACATCGCCCACCGGGGGAGCCGTCGAGACCCTTGCCTCAGGACGCGGGGTGTGCCGCGACTATGCGCACCTCACCGCCGCGCTGTTGCGCGCGCTCGACGTGCCAGCCCGGCTCGCCTCGGTCTATGCGCCAGGGCTCAGCCCGATGGACTTTCATGCGGTTGTCGAGGCCCTCGTCGTTGTCGGCGGTCGCGAGCAGTGGGTGGTGGTCGACTCCACCCGGCTCGCTCCGCGACAGAGCCTGGTGCGCATCGCGACCGGCCGGGATGCGACCGACACGGCGTTCCTGACCAACACTCTGTCTGACATCCGGCTCCTGCGTCTTCAGGTGGATGCCACCAGCAGCGAGGTGTTCGACGACGATCCCGACGAACTGATCGCGCTGAGCTAGCTGTTCAGTTCACCCGATCACTTCAGTGCGGCGAGCGCTGCCGTAATGAGCTCAGACGGATCCCCCGGCTCAAGGAAGTCGACAGAGGTGGCGACCAGCCAGAAGTCGCCCTGGAACACAACTGCCGTCCCGACGCCGCCAGTCACCGAGAAGTACGCCTCGTCGCCGTAGGTCGGCACCATGGTGCTCTTCTGTACCGTTTCGTTCTTTAGGGCTTCGATCGAGGCCGCATCGAGGTGGGCGACCGAGACGTCGATCGTGTCGCCGCTGGTTTGGTTGCTCCACCTGCAGGCGATGCCCTGCTCGGATTTCGCGGTTGCTGCTGCCGAGCCGGGCTGTGCTTTCCAGCTGTTGATGAGGCCAAAGTTCGGATTGAAGGCGTAGATGTCGTCGGGAGTGATCAAGTCGTTGCAGCCGATCGTGATGGGCGTCGACACGGGGCTCGCTGTGGGGCTGGGGGGCGGCGATGTGCTGGAAGAAGCGCTCGGCGTCGGACTGGCGGCGGAGTCACTCGGCCCGGGTGTCGGAGTCGGCACACATCCGCTCAGCGCGGCAAGTGCGAGCACAGACACGGCCCATGGCACGACGACACGGCGGGCTGTGGGCATGCCTCCATTGTCACCTGTCGACCATGGACATCCCCCGAGACACCCCGCTCTGGCCCGGCTCGGTAGAATCGTTCCTTGTGAATCCCGCCGAATTGACCGCAACGCTCTACGAAACCGTTCGCGCAACGGTCGGTGAGTCAGCGAGCGGCCGAGTCGACGAGGTCGAGGCTGACGATGTCACCCTCGAACGCCCACGCAACCGTGATCACGGCGACTGGGCATCGAACGTCGCGCTGAAGCTCGGCAAACGTCTGGGCATGGATCCACGTGAGTTCGCGGCAGCCATTGCATCGGCACTCGGTGGGGTGGACGGGATCGCGAGCGTCGATGTCGCCGGCCCCGGCTTCTTGAACATCACCCTCGATGCCGCGGCGGCCGGAGTGCTCGCGCAGAAGATCGTGGAGGCGGGCGAGCTCTACGGCCGCGGCACCCTCTATGACGGCGTGACGATGAACCTCGAGTTCGTGTCGGCGAACCCCACCGGGCCCCTGCACATCGGCGGTACACGCTGGGCAGCCGTCGGCGACAGCCTGGCGCGGATCTTCCAGGCCCAGGGCGGCCTCGTCACTCGCGAGTACTACTTCAACGACCACGGGGCGCAGATTGACCGCTTCGCGCGCAGTCTGGTTGCCGCGTTCAAGAGCGAGCCAGCGCCCGAGGACGGCTACGGGGGGCAATACATCCTTGACATCGCCGCGCGCGTCATCGAGGCCTATCCGGGCGACCTCGATTCACTCCCGCACGCCGAACTGCAAGAGACGTTCCGCAGCGTCGGCATCGACCTGATGTTTGGAGATATCAAGGCGAGCCTGCACGACTTCGGGGTCGACTTCGACGTGTATTTCCACGAGAACGACCTGCACGAATCCGGTGCCGTCGATCACGCGGTCGCCCGCCTGCGTGAACTCGGCCACATTTTTGAGCTCGATGGCGCAATCTGGCTCCGCACCACGGATTTCGGCGACGATCGCGACCGCGTGATCATCCGAAGTAACGGCGAAGCCGCGTACCTCTCTGGCGACCTTGCCTACTACCTCAACAAGCGCGAGCGCGGGTTCGAGCGCAACATCATCCTGCTCGGCGCCGATCATCACGGCTACGTCGGGCGATTGATGGCGATGACGGCCGCGTTCGGCGACGTGCCGTACGTCAACCTCGAGATCCTGATCGGCCAGTTGGTCAACCTGGTGCAGAACGGCGAGCCGGTGCGGATGTCGAAGCGCGCCGGCACTGTCGTCACGATGGAGGACCTGGTCGATGTCGTTGGTGTCGATGCCGCGCGCTACGCCCTGGTGCGCAGCTCCCTGGACTCGCCGCTCGACGTGGATCTCGACGTGCTCACCAGGCGCACCAACGACAACCCGGTTTTCTATGTGCAGTACGCCCACGCCAGAACAGCCGCCGTGAGTCGGAACGCGGAACAGGCCGGCGTCTCGCGCGGCCGCT
>JBDUBG010000258.1:0-3021 GCA_040004215.1 Pseudolysinimonas sp.
GCCAATAACTCAGATGCGCCGCGAAAGGTCTGCTCGACCATCAGTCTGGCCTGCCGCTCTTCGAAGCCGAGGCCGATGGCTGTCTCGGTGAGCCGCTCGATCAGCAAAAACACGTAGGCGGGCCCAGAACCCGAGATGGTGCTCAGCGCATCGATCTGCGACTCCGGCAACTCGATCACCGCGCCGACGGTCTCGAAGAGCGCGCGGACCAGCGCAGCATCGGCGTCCGAGGCGCGATTGCCTGCCGCCACCCCCGTCACCCCCAGGCGCACCACCGATGGGGTGTTCGGCATCGAGCGGAACACCACCTGCGGCACGAGCGCCTCCATGGTGGCGATCGTCACCCCGGCCGCCACGCTGACCACGAGGGCGTCGGGTTCGAGCAGATCCCGGATGTCGCGGAGCAGGTCGGGCACCATCGCGGGCTTCACGCCCAGCAGCACCAGTCGGGCGCCGCGCAGGGCGGTCGCCGTCGCATCCGGGTCGGACTCCAGGGCCAACGACAACACGCCATCGTGACGCACCGCTGCTGCCTTGGCTTCTGTGCGGTTGGTGACGGTGATCCCTTCGGCGTGCACGTCAGGCGAGAGCAGTCCCGAGAGGATCGCGCCGCCCATCGAGCCGGCACCGAGGATGGCGATCTGCGGAAGGGAGACAGTCATTCTCGAAGTGTAGGTTGGCAAAGTGAGCACGAGCGGCGGCAACCGGGCAATCGTGGCGGCCATGGTCGCGAACCTGGGCATCGCGATCACCAAGCTGATCGCCGCACTGATTTCGGGGTCCGGCGCGATGCTGGCTGAGGCCGTGCACTCCTTCGCCGACACGGCGAATCAGGTGCTGCTGCTGATCGGCGGTCGGCGTTCGAAGAAGGCTGCCGACGACGAGCATCCCTTCGGCTATGGCCGAGCGCGATACCTCTACGGATTCTTGGTCGCCATCATCCTGTTCTCGGTCGGCGGGGCGTATTCGATCTACGAGGGCATCCACAAGCTGCAGCACCCTGAGCCGCTCGCGGTGCCGTGGCTGCCGATCGTCGTGATTGTGATCTCGATGGTGCTCGAGGGCTTCTCGTTCCGCACGGCTCGCAAAGAATCCCTTCCATTCAAGGGCTCGGGATCGTGGATCGCGTTCATCCGCCGCGCGAAGGCCCCTGAGCTGCCGATCGTGCTGCTGGAAGACACCGCTGCCCTCACTGGACTGGTCTTCGCGCTCTTCGGGGTCGGGCTGACCATCATCACCGGCAACCCGCTGTTCGACTCGATCGGCACTCTCTTCATCGGCGCGCTGCTCATCTTGGTGGCGGTGATTCTCGGCATCGAGACCAAGAGCCTGCTGATCGGCGAGGGCGCGTCTCCTGAGAACGTCGCGACGATTCGGGATGCCTTCAACGCCCACCCGCTCGTTGAGTCGCTGATCCACATGAAGACGCTGTACCTCGGACCCGACGAACTCATGGTCGCCGCCAAGGTGGCCTTTCCGAAGGCGACGCGACTGGTGCAGATCGCGACAGCGATCGACGCCCTCGAAGCCGACATCCGCGCCAAGATTCCGTCGGCTCGCGTGATCTACATCGAGCCGGACCTGTATCACCCGCCGGGAGACGGCAACCCGCCAACTGACGCGATCGTCATCAAGGGCTCGGACTGAGCACTCTCGCACTGGCCACGCGCCGGTAGCGCGAGTGCGGGGTCCCGGCGCGAACGCGGGGTGCGCTGAGCCCGCGTTCGGCCGCGAACCCCGCGCTCGCGGACTCAGGCGGGCTGGCGGGCTAGAGCTCGCTCGGCCGTGCGCCGCGAAAGAACCCGGTTAACAGGGCGCTGCTCTCGGCCTCGAGCACCCCGCCGAGCACCTCGGGACGGTGGTTGAGGCGCCGGTCGCGCAGCAGATCGTGCACGCTGCCCGCGGCGCCCGCCTTCTCGTCCCAGGCGCCGAAGATCACCCGTGGAATCCGTGCAGACAGGATGGCGCCCGCGCACAGCACGCACGGTTCGAGCGTCACCACCAGTGTGGTGTCCGTAAGCCGCCAGTCGCCCCGCGCCTCGGCCCCGCGCCGGATCGCCAGCACCTCGGCGTGCGCCGTCGGGTCGTGAAGCTTCTCGCGCTCGTTGCGCGCCATGGCCAGCACGCTGCCGTCGGCGTCGAGAAGCACGGCACCGACGGGGACGTCTCCGCTCGAGTGCGCCAACTGGGCCTCGGCGAGGGCGGTGCGCATTGCCGCGTCACGAGCCGCGTCGTCGAGCGGGAGTTGCGTCATCCAAAAACCCCTCGCTGCGCACTGATCAGTAACATCGAGCCTATGCGAGTGCACGTTGCCGACCACCCTCTGATCACCCACAAGCTAACGGTGCTGCGTGACAAGAGGACGCCGTCGCCCACCTTTCGTGCCCTGGCAGAAGAGCTGATGACGCTGCTCGCCTACGAGGCAACTCGCAACGTGCGCACCGAGCCGGTCACGGTCACGACGCCGGTCGGCCCGGCGCACGGTTTGGCGATCTCAGACCCGAAGCCGCTGGTGGTCCCGATCTTGCGCGCCGGGCTCGGGTTGCTCGAAGGCATGGTCAAGCTGATTCCGACCGCGGAGGTCGGCTTCTTGGGAATGGTGCGCAACGAGACGACCCTGCAGCCCGACATCTATGCCGAGCGCCTGCCAGAAGATCTCGCGAACCGGCAGTGCTTCGTGCTCGACCCGATGCTCGCCACCGGCGGCTCGCTGATCGCCGCGATCGAGTACCTGTTCGCCCGCGGGGCGGTCGATGTCACCGCGGTGTGCCTGATCGGTGCACCCGAGGGTCTCGAGGCCGTCAAGAGGGCAACAGAGGGCCGTGAGGTGACCATCGTGCTGGGGGCGCTCGACGAGAAACTGAACGAGATCGGCTACATCGTTCCCGGTCTCGGCGACGCAGGCGATCGGCTGTACGGAACCGTCTGAGTTGCATTTATTGCGTCAGTGCAAGAAACTTGCGTCTATGACCGACCACTCGCGCACCCTGACCTCCCTCGAGGCCCCTGGGAACGCCGGCA
>JBDUBG010000345.1:0-3007 GCA_040004215.1 Pseudolysinimonas sp.
CAACAACTGGCCGACAGCGAAGCCGATCGAGGTCGCCGTCAACGTCAGTTGCACAGCGGCGTCGCTCGCGCCGTAGTCGCGCGCGACGCTGGGGAAGGCCGGCAGGTAGAGGTCGACCGTGAAAGGACCGAGTGCCACCAGCGCGCCGAGCGCCACGATGTAGACCAGACGCTGTCCGCGCGAGAGGGCATCACCGGGGTGGGCGAGCGCGGTCACGGGTGGTTGCTACCTATTCTTCGGGCCAGCGCGTCTCTGTGCCGGAGCGCCGGCGACGTTGGCCCCGGCGAACGAAACCTCGGGAGCCCCGAGAACATTCCGCGACGAGGATGTGTCGTCAGGCGAGCGACGCCGGGTCGGCGAACAGGCCGGTGAACGCCAACTCGGCCGCACCAACAGTCAGAATATCGGCCCCCAACTCCGCCCGGGTGAGTTCGACGGCCTCGCCAGACGCGCGCAGCGATTGCCGAGCGACCAACTCGTCGAGCAGTTCGGGGGCGACTCCATAGAGCGCCGACAGAAAGCCACCGAGGAGCACGCGTTGCGGGTTCAGAGTGTTAATGGCATTGCGCAGCGCAACAGCGAGAAAACCGAGCTGACGGTGCACCTCGACGAGTACTGCCGGGTCTGTGCTGTTCAGCAGTGCTAGCTCAAGCTCGTCAGCGCGCGCGTCGGTCAGCCCGGCGAGCGCGAGCAGGGGCGCCCTCGTGACTTCAGTCTCGAGGCATCCGACTGCGCCGCAGTGGCAGAGGATGCCTGCCGAGTTGACCAGGGTATGACCGAGTTCGCCTGCGTAGCCGTCTGCTCCGGTCAAAGCTCGCCCGCCGACGATGACTCCGCCGCCGATTCCGCTGGCGCCGCCGTTGAGATAGACGACGTCGTGGATGTCGCGGCCGGCACCGAAGGTACTCTCGGCGCGAACTCCCAGCGAGGCGTCGTTCGCGGCTGCGACCGGCAGCCCAGTTCGAAGAGAGAGGCGCGCGGTGAACGGCTCATCGATCCATCCCAGGTGCGGCGCGAGCCGCACCAGGCCGTCATCGGCGCGCACCTGCCCCGGCACAGCGATGCCGATGCCGATGATCCGGTGACTCCCGAGTCGCTCGCTGATCAGCGCGCGAATCGCCGCGGCGGTGATCTCGACCGCGCCGTCGGAGTCGAGACCAGGCGGGCTGTTCACGCGTCGGCGCTCAAGGACGCGCCCTCCGAGTGCCACCGCAGCGATCGAGATCGCATCGACCTCTGGGTTCACTGTCAGGGCGACCACGTAGTCGGCGGTGGTCACGATCGGACTCGGCCTGCCGACCCGGGAGTTCGGCGGTGGGTCGCGTTCTTCGACCAGCCGGAGGGACTCGAGCTCGCCGACCAGCGCAGCGATGGTCGATCGGTTGAGACCCATCAACGCGGTCAGCTCGGATCGCGAATGGCCGTGCGAGCCGGAGCGATGCACCAGGCGGAGCAGGTTCGAGAGGTTCTCGCGGCGCAGCGACTCGTTGCCCAGACCGCGGGCTGAAGTGTCAGAGAGCGTCACAAGCTGCACACTATGCCCGCGGTGACCCGTGATTCCGGTGGCTGGGTCGTTTTGTTGCTCGGGACGGCAAATCTCGTGATCGCTCATTTGTTGTACTTGACCCCAAAAGAACTGCACCATATGATCCCAATCACCCAATCACTTTCGACGAAGCGGTCGAAACTTTCGAAAGGTTCAAAGATGAACAGACACAGCATGAGAGGGCTGCTCGCACTCGGCGCAGTTGCCGCTCTCACGGCGGGAGCTCTCGCCGGGTGCAGTTCGGGATCCACGGCGACCAACGGCAAGGTCACGCTGACCTGGTGGCACAACGCAACGGCAGATCCGCTCAAGGGCCTGTGGGAGAGCGTCGCGAAAGACTTCGAGAAGACCCACCCGAACGTGACGGTCAAGGTCACCGGGTATCAGAACGAAGACCTGCAGAAGACCCTCATCCCGAACGCACTCCGCTCGGGCAACCCGCCGGACCTCTTCCAGGCATGGGGCGGCGGCGAGATCGTCGACCAGGTCGCTGCCGGGTATGTGAAAGACATCTCGGCCGACGTCAAGCCTGAACTCACCGCGATCGGCCCGACGGTAAGCGGCTGGCAGGTCAACGGCAAGACCTACGGGCTTCCGTTCAGCTACGGCATCGAGGGCTTCTGGTACAACAAAGACCTCTTCACCAAAGCCGGCATCAGCTCACTCCCCACCACGCTCGATGAGCTCAACGCCGACGTCGTGAAGCTGAAGAGCGCTGGCATCACCCCGATTGCGGTTGGCGCCGGTGACAAGTGGCCCGCCGCCCACTGGTGGTACAACTTCGCGCTCAAGGACTGCACCCCCGCCACCCTCAAGAAGGCGACGTCGAAGAAGGAATTCACCGACAAGTGCTTCGTGCAAGCCGGAACCGACCTGCAGAAGTTCATCGCGACGACTCCGTTCCAGGATGGCTTCCTCGCCACGCCAGCACAGACTGGTGCTGGGAGCTCTGCTGGCCTCGTTGCCAACGGCAAGGCAGCCATGGAACTGATGGGCCATTGGGATCCCGGAGTGATGAGCGGACTTACCGACGACAAGAAGGTCCCGCCGTTCCTCGGCTGGTTCAACTTCCCCGGAATCCCCGGATCTGCCGGAGACCCCACGGCTGCCCTCGGCGGTGGAGACGGATTCGCCTGCTCCAAGAAGGCTCCGCCGGAGTGCGTCGAACTGCTTAAGTACATCGTGAGCGTCGACGTCCAGAAGCAGTTCGGCGCCAGCGGCGCCGGCCTGCCGGTGACGAAGGGCTCCGAGTCGAGCATCACCGACCCGAACCTGGTTGAGGTGCTCAACGGCAAGAACAAGGCGTCGTACGTGCAGCTCTGGCTCGACACCTCGTACGGCGCGAACATCGCTGGCGCCATGAACGACGGAATCGTCAATCTGTTCGCTGGCAAGGGAACGCCTCAGGACATCGTCAAGGCCATGCAAGCAGCGGCGGCCGAATAACACATGTCTGTCGGC
>JBDUBG010000310.1:0-2995 GCA_040004215.1 Pseudolysinimonas sp.
CGCTCGAAGAGCTCAAGACGATCTGCCGCTGCGGCCGCAAGGCGATGTTCAACGCTCGCAAGGTTGACGGAACCTTCGTGTTCGACGGCGACCAGGTCGCGATCGACGCGTCGACGACGCTGAGCGCAAGCGGAACGTCGCGCGAGGTGAGCTATGAGCCGCTCTGTGGGGCCTGCTATCTCGACGAAAGCGGCGGTGTGCTGAACCGTGGGCGTCGCCCCCGGCTCGACTTCAGCTACGGCACTGCACCAGACGCCGACTTCAGTTGACCGCGCGTCCTCAGCCGATGCACGGCTTGTTTTTGTCACCATAGGGGATGCCGCGTCCCGCTCGTCGCTCGACCACCGAGCGGCCTCGCCCTCTCGCCCGTCACGGGCGGCTGCGGCGTCCGCGTGCCGTCGGCCCCATTTTTCGCACGCTCGCGATCGCCGTTGCTGTCGTGCTCGCCAGCACGGTCGCGGTGGCGGGGGTCGCGGTGACAAGACTCACGAGCTCAATCCAGTCAGGCGTACACCTGCAGCACGTCAGCGGCGCGACGTCGCCGCCCGGGGTCGCAGCGATCACCGGAGGCGTGAATCTGCTCCTTGTCGGCACCGACACCCGCACCGGTCAGGGCGGCCAGTTCTCGTCGCGGGACGAACTGGCGGGCAGCTCGGGCGCCGGTAACAACGATGTGACGATCCTGTTGCACATTGCCCAAGACCACCGCAGCGCGATGGTGGTCAGCTTTCCGCGCGACCTCATCCTGAACCTGCCGCCGTGCCCGGCAGCGAACGGCGGCTCCTACCCGGCGTCAAGCAACCGGATGCTGAACGCCACCCTGTCACGAGGCGGGTTGGCCTGCCCGGTGTTGACGATCGAGAAGCTAACCGGCGTCACGATCCCCTATGCGGCCTCGATCACCTTTGATGGCGTCGCGGCGATGTCGAACGCGGTCGGGGGTGTCACGGTCTGCGTCGCCAACGGGATGAACGACCCGTACACCGGGATCGTTCTCTCGGCGGGTGACCACACCATTCAGGGCGAGGAGGCGCTCGCGCTCGTGCGCAGCCGGCACGGCGTCGGCGACGGCAGCGATCTCGGCCGCATCAGCAGCCAGGAGGTATTCCTCTCTGCGCTGGCCCGCAAAGTCGAGAGCGATGGGGTACTGAAGAACCCGATCGAGCTCTACTCGCTGGCGACCGCGGCCGCCCACAATATGCAACTCTCCGACTCCTTGGGTGGACTCGACACGATGGTCAGTCTCGCGCTCGCGCTCAAGAGCGTGCCGCTGCAGAACATCGTGATGATTCAGTATCCGGCTGGGTCGAGTCCGGACTTCCCCAACCGCGTGGTGCCGGTGCCCCGTCTGGATTCCACGGTGAACAACGCCCTCATCAACGACCTCGCTGTGCAACTCACCGGGCAGACAGGGCGCGGCGCCGTGCTGTCGACCGCGCCGCCGCTGGCAGCGTCACCGACCCCCACCCCCACGCCGACTCCGAAGAAGGGCGGCAAGCCGGTGCTCGGCAAGGAGAGGGGCTACATCACGCGGGCTCCAGCCGCTGGTCCGGCACTCACGCAGCTGTCTACGTCAATCACCGGGCAGAGCGCAGCTCAGCAGACCTGCGCCAAGGGAAACGGCGAGTAGACGAGGGGAATTGCTCGACCCTCTGATGGTCGGGGTAACAGTGTCTGGTTTCAGGACATAGGAAACTTGGCGGCACTCTCGGGAGGGTGTCGAAAGCTCGTCTGATCATCACTGCAGTCGTCGTCGAGGGTCGCTCTCAAGCCGAGGTCGCCCGCTCCTACGGGGTGTCCAAAGGGTGGGTGTCGAAGTTGCTGGCCCGCTACCGCGTCGAGGGCGACGCCGCTTTCGAGCCGAGGTCTCGTCGCCCCAGATCGACGCCGACCGCGATCTCGGCCGCGACCCGGAACGCGATCCTCGAGCTTCGTGACCAGCTGACGCTCAAGGGCTTGGATGCCGGCGCCCACACCATCGCCTGGCACCTGGCACGTCAAGGCATCACCGTGTCGCCGACGACGATCTGGCGCACCCTCGGCCGTGCTGGCGCGATCACTGCCGAGCCGAAGAAGCGACCCAAGTCGTCCTACATCAGCTTCGAAGCCGCGCAACCCAACGAGACCTGGCAATCCGACTTCACCCACTACCCCCTTGCCGACAGCACCGACTGCGAGATCCTGACCTTCCTGGACGACTGCACCCGCTACGCGATCTCGATCACCGCACACCACTCCGTGACCACCCCGATCGTTCTCGCCGCGTTCCGCGCTGCGGCACACATCCACGGGAACCCGGCGTCAACGCTGACCGACAACGGCATGGTGTTCACCGTCAAACACTCCGGCTGGGGACGCCGCGGCGGCCGCAACGCCTTCGAAGCCGAGCTACGCAGCCGCGGCATCACGCAGAAGAACGGCCACCCATTCCACCCGCAAACCCAAGGCAAAGTCGAACGCTTCCAGCAAACCCTGAAGAACTGGCTCCACGCCCAACCTCAACAGGCCGAGACCCTGCCCGAGCTGCAGTCCCTGCTCGACACGTTCGCCGACGAATACAACACCCGGCGTCCACACCGCTCCCTGCCGCACCACGCGACCCCCGCCACGCGTTACCACGCCCTGCCCAAAGCAACCCCAACACCGGGCAGCCGAGACGACGACACCCACGACCGTGTCCGCCGCGACCGCATCGACAAATCCGGCACCAT
The DNA here is from genome assembly GCA_040004215.1 of Pseudolysinimonas sp. Classification (GTDB taxonomy): domain Bacteria; phylum Actinomycetota; class Actinomycetes; order Actinomycetales; family Microbacteriaceae; genus Lysinimonas. Next base: position 2,712 of record JBDUBG010000310.1, read on the forward strand.
CACACTCCGCGTCCACGGACGACTGCACCACATCGGCATCGGCCGAGCCCACGCCCGAACCCACGTCCTCCTGCTCGTCGAAGACCTCAACATCCGCATCATCAACGCCACCACCGGCGAACTCCTACGCCAACTCACCATCAACCCCGACCGCGACTACCAACCCCAAAAAGCAGAAAACCCCCGAACCTGAGGGTTCGAGGGTTTCCAATGACCTGAGACAGGACATTGGTCGGGGTAACAGGATTTGAACCTGCGGCCTCGTCGTCCCGAACGACGCGCGC
>JBDUBG010000230.1:0-10008 GCA_040004215.1 Pseudolysinimonas sp.
CGGCGATGCCGAAGGCGTCGTGGAACTGGCCGTCCACGGCGTCGCACGCGACGAGTTCCGATCACCTCGGCGCCTGGGTGCAGCATTTTGCCGCGCGGGCCGGCACGGTCGAGGAGGCGTTGCGGCAGGAGTTCCCAGAGTCAGACATCACTGTGCTCGACGGAGCACGGTTCGATGGCGCGGATGCCACGCTCCAGCAGGCGGTCACCGCCGCCGCTGCCTCCCACGACGTCGTGATCCTGGTCGTCGGCGAGCCGAGCTCGCTGTCCGGCGAAGCGGCCTCCCGCAGCGAGATTCGCCTCCCCGGGGACCAGGAAGCGCTGATCCACGCGGTCGCGGACACAGGCGTCCCGGTCGCCGTCGTGCTGGTGAACGGGCGACCGCTCGACATCTCGTCGTGGTTCCCTCGGGTCCCGGCGGTGCTCGAGGCCTGGCACGGGGGCCTCGAGGGGCCGGCCGCGATCGCCCGCCTCCTCTCCGGCGCCGCGAATCCGGGCGGTCGACTGCCCGCCGCATTCCCGCGGTCCGTCGGACAGCTGCCGATCTACGACGCGCACGAGCGCACCGGACGGCCGGCGATTACTGGCGGGGAGGGCGGCCTCACGAACCAGGATTGGGTGCTGCAGGGCCCGAACAACGTCGTCGATCACTTCACCTCGAAGTATCTGGACCTGCCCCTCGGACCCCTGCTGCCATTCGGCCACGGCCTGTCCTACTCGCGGTTCGAGCTCAGTGAACCGGAGTTCCTCGGTGCGGTGCCGAGCGCCGCAGCGGTCAGTTCCGGCGCCACCATCACCGTCCTCGTCACAGTGACGAATGTGTCCGACCGCGACGGGGACGAAGTCGTGCTCGTCTTCGTCCGCGACGAAGTCGCGACGCTCGCTCCCGCCGCGCGGACATTGGCGGCTTTCGAGCGGATATCGGTTGAAGCTGGGCAGCGGCGCACACTGCGGTTCGAGTTCGGCGGCGGCGCCCTGGGCTTCTGGACCAATGATCCAGCGGGATGCCACGTCGTGGAGGCCGGCCGATTCGTCCTGACTATCACTGATGGCGCGGGCTCATTCGAGCAATCGTTCGATCTCGCCTGACAAATCACGAGTGCATTCGGGGCAGGGCTGGTGGCGCTCCCGACCGATGCGCAACCCGGATGTAACGATCCGGATCATTTATGTTGATTTCCAGCGTAACCTCTGCGAGAGTGACATTCGTCCAAGTCGGACAGCCCGGCTCTGACCTCCCCCGGAGCCGGTAAGACAAAGTTGTCTCAGGAAGGCTGGCAATGCCCAAGCACCCCGCGACGCGCGGCCATCGAGTAGCAGCAATCGCTGTTGCCGCGATCGTCGGCGTTTCACTCGCAGCATGTTCGAGCGGCACTGCCGCTTCCCCGAAAGAGCCGCAGACATTCACCCTGGCGTTCTCCGAATCAAACGCTTCGGACACTTCAACCGCCGACGTCGCAGCGGCGTTCCAGAAGTTGCACAAGGGCGTGAAGATCGACCTGCAGAAGCTGCCGGCCGAGAGCTACGCGCAGGCGATCGCGACCCGCATCCAGGGTGGCAACGCCCCGGACGTGTTCAGTGCCGAGTCCGGCATCGGCCAGACCAACTCGATCCAGCCGTTCGCGAAGGCCGGTCTGCTGCTGGCCCTCACGGACCCGCAGATCAAGAAGGACCTCGAGCCGGCAGGGCTGCCTCAGTTCGAGTACGGCGGCAAGATCTACGCGGTCTCGCGCGGCAGCGGTGTCAACGGCATCGTCTATAACTCCGCGGACGCGTCGAAGCTGGGCATCTCGCTGAGCGGCGACTCGACATACGACCAGGTCCTGACGGCATGCGCCACCGCCAAGAGCAGCGGCAAGTCGCTCTTCGGCCTCGCCGGCTCCGTCCCCCCGAACCCGTCGTTCCTCGCGAACATCATCGCGACGTCGACCGTCTACGGTTCCAACCCGAACTGGAACGCGCAGCGGACCGCGGGCAAGGTCAAGTTTGCGACCACTAAGGGCTGGACCCAGGCGCTCGACACGATCAAGGAGCTTTACTCCAAGGACTGCTTCCAGCCTGGCGCGGCCGGCGCCGGATTCGATGCCCTGACCAACGGGTCGAGCTCGGGACAGCTGTTCGGGTTCTTCGCCCCCGGTGGCGCGGCGGCCAGCATCGAGGCGGCCTCCGGCGGTCACGTGCTGCTCGACGTCCTCCCGTTCGCGAATCCCACCGGCGGGAAGACATACGTGTCGCTCAGCTCGGACCAGTCCCTCGCGGCCAGCGCGAAGACGAAAAGCCCGAAGCTCGTCAGCGAGTTCCTCGCCTACGTGGCGAGCCCCGCCGGGCAGAAGATCGTCTCGCCAGGACCCGGCTTCCCGGTTGGGACGACCGACGCGAGCACGCTCCCGAGGGCGTACAAGTCCATCGGCTCGAAGATCATCGGCGGTGACACGCGATCCTTCGGGCCCCTTGAGTGGGCGAACGGCAAGGTGAATGATGACCTCGGTAGCGGCATCCAAGGAATGCTTACAGGCCAGAAGACAGCCGCACAGGTGCTCCAGCAGATGGACACCGACTGGGGTTAATTCCGCCCCTGACGGGCGGAGTGCCGACTGGTGCTCCGCCCGATGGCCCGCTATTCGAAGCCAATGAGAGGTCGAGGTCGACTGAGATGACAACCGTCCAACGTCGGGCCGCGGCTGCATCCCGGAAGCAAGATCGTCGCGGAGAACCGGCGCCGCGGACCCCCAAGGCTCGAGTGGCATACGGGTACTGGTGGTGGTGCCTGCCGGCGGTGATCCTCACCGGCGTCACAATTTACGTCACGACCGCCTCTGGCGCGTTCTTCGCCTTCACGAACTGGTCCGGTATCGGGTCGTTCGACTTCATCGGCATCGCGAACTTCGTCCGGGTCTTCCAGACCCCCGAGCTGCTCGGATCGCTCGGCAACACCCTGTTCCTCGCATTCGGGTTCCTCGTCTTCTCCAACGTCTTCGGCCTGCTGTTCGCGCTGGCTCTGAACCGCACCCTGAAGACCCGCTACGTTCTCCGCACGCTGATCTTCATGCCGGTGGTGCTCAGCCCGGTCGCCGTCGCGTTTATCTGGAAGTTCATCTTCGCCTTCAACGGGCCGCTGAACCAGACGCTCACGGCCATCGGCCTGAAGTCCCTCGTGCAGGACTGGCTCGCGAGCCCCACCCTCGCGCTGCTCTGCGTGCTCGTCGTCATGGTGTGGCAGAACATCGGCTTCGTCATGGTGACCTACCTCGCGGGGCTCGCGACGGTGCCCCCGGAGTTGGAGGAGGCCGCGGCGATCGACGGCGCGAACGTCTGGCGCCGGTTCCGCAGCATCACGTTCCCGCTGATCCAGCCGTCGCTCGCGATCGCGACGACGCTCTCGCTCGTCCAGGGCCTCCGCGTCTTCGACCAGGTGATCGCGCTGACGGGCGGCGGCCCGGACGGCGCCACGCAGACGCTCGCCAGCGAGGTCTACCGGCAGACGTTCACGTACCAGCAGTTCGGTTTCGGCGCTGCGATGGCGCTCATACTGAGTGCGCTGATCCTGATCTTCACGATCGCGCAGCAGCGGCTGACGCGGGACCGCACCGAGATCGGGGACTGAACGATGTTCCGCTACACCAGAGCCACACTCGCGATCGAGATCGTCACGATCATCGCGGCGATCATCATGCTGCTGCCGTTCTGGATCCTGCTGGTCGCCGCGTTTAAGACCGGCAACCAGGTGCTGACGACGTCCGCGTTCGCGCCGCCGAGTCCCCCCACCCTGGACAACTTCGTTACGCTGCTCTCGCCGGCCTCGAGCTCGTCCGGCAACGTGTTCGCGGGCCTCGCCTCCAGCATCGTCGTCACCGCGGGCACGATCCTCTGCCTGGTCGTCTTCGGCTCGCTTGCCGCGTACGTGCTCGCCAGGAGCACGCGGTCCTGGAGCACCCGCACTTATTACTTGTTCGTCATTGGAATTGTGCTGCCCACGCAGCTCGGCACCCTGCCGCTCTACGTCGGCGCTCGCGACCTCGGCCTGGTCGGCAACCCGTGGGGCATGATCCTGATCTACACCGGGCAGCTGCTCCCGCTGTCGGTGTTCCTCTACAGCGGCTTCTTCCGCCGGCTTCCGCGCGAGTACGAGGAGGCCGCGACGATCGACGGTGCCTCGCGCCTCCAGGTCTACGCCCGCGTCGTGTTCCCGCTGATGGCACCCGCGACCGGCACGGTTGCGATCCTTGCCGGACTGATCTGCTGGAACGATTTCTTCACAGCCCTGATCTTCCTGAACGGCACCCAATTCCAGACGTTGCCGGTCGTGATGTACAACTACGTCGGCTCGCTGGTGTCGCAGTGGAACCTGATCTTCGCGGTCGTGATCGTGTCGATGGCGCCGATCCTGATCTTCTACGTGATCGCGCAGAAGCGCTTCATCCAGGGCTTCGCCGGCGGCATCAAGAACTGAGGACACCCCCGTGAGACCCGCCGAGCTGTTCTCCGACGGCGTCGTGCTGCAGCGCCGGCGACCCATCCGCATCTGGGGCCGGGCGTCCCGCGGCGACACGATCACAGTGACGCTCGACGGAGTCCCGTCCGCCTCGTCGCTCGCGGAGCACGACGGCGCGTGGACCGTCATACTCCCGGCTCAGGAGGCTGCGACAGGGCGCAGGATCACGTTCTCGGACGGCTCGGACACGATCACCGTCGTCGATGTGTCGATCGGCGAGGTGTGGATCGCCGGCGGTCAGTCGAACATGGAGTTCACGCTGGCGTTCGACGCCGAGCGCGACGTCGTGCTCGGCGAGCCCGGTGACCCGCAGCTCCGGTTCTTGGACGTGCCCAAGCTTTCCTACGACGGCCAGGAAGGGAAGCACGACTACGCGCACTCCGACCGCTGGCGGATGGCGTCGGGCGAGGACCTCCGGTACTTCCCGTCCGTCGGGCTCCACTTCGGCCGCGAGCTCCGTCGCGCGCTCCAGGTTCCCGTGGGTGTCGTCGGGTGCACCTGGGGAGGTACGCCGGCGATCGCGTGGGCCGACGTCGATGCAACCGTCGAGCCTGGGAACGCCTGGATCGAAGCGCATCGAGCCGGTCTCGAGCAGATCGATGTCGTCGCGGAGGCCGACCGCTTCCGCAGCGACGCGGCCAACGACCTCTCCGACCCGTTCGGCAACGAGATGATGAACCGGATTCTGAGGACGTCCGCCACGTTCGCGGAGATGCAGGAGGCTGTGATCCGGATCGGCGCAGGCTTCTCCGCGCCGGTTGGCTCGCTCCACCAGACCCGCCCGGGCGGGCTGTTCGGGACGATGGTCCGCCGCATCGCCGGGTTCAGCGCACGCGGCGTGATCTGGTACCAGGGCGAGTCCGACGTACCGCATGCCGAGCTGCACGCGGAGATGCTCAGCGCAGTCGTGCGCAGCTGGCGCGACGCGTGGTCCGAGGATCTCCCCTTCCTCATCACGCAGGTGGCGCCCTACGGATCGACGCCCTACGGCACCGGCGAGCGCTTCCCGGTCATCCGGGCGCAGCAGGAGTGGGTCGCCCGCTCGGTGCCTTCGGTCTGGATGGCCAGCAGCTCGGACGCCGGGCTGGAAACGGACATCCACCCGAAGGTCAAGCGGCCGATCGGCGTCCGTCTCGCCCTCCTCGCGCGCGGGCACGTCTACGGTGAGGCGGTCCTGTGCGACGCCCCCTCATTCACCGAGGCCCGACGCCACGCGCACGGGGTCGACCTCCGGTTCGAGCACGCCGACGGGCTCGGCTGGGACGGCAGCGAGCTTCCGCTGCGCCTCACCCCTCCCGACGGCGAACCGCTCCGGCTTCGCGGGATCGAGGTCTTGGATGACGCGATCCGGCTCCACGGCGACGTCCCGCATGGGACGCGGGTCGACTTCGCGCAGACCGGCTATTACGTCGTCGGCCTGCGGAACGCCGCGGGGATCCCAGCGCTGCCGTTCGCAACCACGGTCTGACGCGCTGCAGGGGCGTCACGGTCCTGTGGCGGTGAACCAGATCGACCCGGATCCTGATCCCAGCTCGACGCGGGCCCCGTCGCCCGCACCTGCGGCCGGGTGCTCGACACGGACGATCCGAGCACCCGCCGGCGCCACCACCGTGGATGTGGTGTTCGGCGGTACGACGACGTCGAGCCGCACGCCGTCCGCGTCCCGTCGCCAGTGCGAGGCGAGCGTCCCGTACGGCGTCTCGATCGCCGCGTCGACCTCGTCGAGCTCTCCGACAGCGTCCGGCTCGATGCGCGACTCGCGGTAGCCGGGTGCGACGCGCTGCAGGCCGGCGAGCCGCCGGTACATCCAATCGTCGACGCAGCCGAACGCATAGTGGTTGTACGACAGGTCGGTGACCGTGCCGTCCGGGGCGATCGCCTCCCAGCCCTCCCAGACGGTGGTGGCGCCCATCGCGACCTCGTAGAGCCACGAGGGAGCCGTATCCTGCAGCAGGAGCGTGCGGGCGAGATCGCGGTGGCCGTGGTCCCACAGCACGTCAAGCAGGTACGGGACGGAGAGGAACCCGGTGTCGAGGTGGTCTCCCGCCTCATGGATGAGGGTGACGAGCCGGTCCACAACCTGCTGTTCCGCCGCAGGAGGCACGAAATCGAACGCGAGCGCGAGCACGTAGAGGCCCTGCATGTCCCCCGGGATAGACCCGTCTGACCGGATGTACTCCTCCGCGAAGGCCGCTCGGACCCGCGCCGCGCGCTCGCCGTAGCGGGCGGCGTCCGCCGCTCGGCCCAGAACTGTCGCCACGTCCGACACGAGGCGGAGGACGTGGCCGTGAAAGAGGGAGCCGATCACCTCGCCCGTGCGACGCGGGGCGACCATCTGGCCCCCACCCTCTCCCCGCAGGGTGCTGGGCGCGAGCCAGTCGCCGAAGTTCGGCTCGTTGTTCCAGAGCAGCGACTGCCGCGCCCGCTGCTCGTCGGTCAGGACCTGCCCGACAAGATGCCGCGAGACTCCCGACTCCGCACTGCGGATCTGGTACTCCACCCAGGCGCTCATCGCGTCGTAATTCTCCTCGAGCACCCTGCGGTCCTCGAACGCCGCGTGCAGCACGGACGGTGCGATCGCGATGACGTCGCCCCACCCGGCCGAGGAGGCAAGCAACATGATCGGGTCGTCGTAGCTGGGCGGTGGTCCGTCGCGGAGGAAGCGCAGCCCCGGCGGATCCGGCGAGATGTTGATGATGCGGCCGTCGGGCAGCTGATCCGCGCGGACGCTGGCAAGCCAGCGGCTGAGGAACGGACCGACCGACATGTTGGTCGCCGCCGTCGGGGCGAACACCTGCAAGTCGCCGGTCCAGCCGTACCGCTCGCGCTGCGGGCAGTCGGTCGGGATCGAGAGGAAGTTCCCCCGCTGGCTCCACCGTACGTTGTCGTGAAGGCGGTTCAGCCTCGAGTCGGAGGTGGCGAGCCGGGCGATGACCGGGAGGTCGGACGAGATCACCACCGCGGTGAAGTCGCCGGGATCGAGCGGGCCGTCGAGGCCCGTGACGCGGACGTAGCGGAAGCCGTGGACGGTGAAGCGGGGCTCCCACACCTCGCCATCCGCGTCGCCGGCAAGCACGTACACGTCGGTCTGGTCTTTGTTGGGCCCGAGGATTGTCTGCACGAAGTCGCCGCGGGCGTCGAGCAGCTCCGAGTGCTCGAGCGTCACCACCCGACCGCGCTCACCGGCGACTCGGATACGCGTGCGACCTGCGATCACCTGTCCGAAGTCGACGACACTGTCGCCGGACGGCGTGCGCAGGATGCGCTGCGCCGGCAGCTCGAGGACGCGCCGGACCGGCTCCCCGGCGAACGGGACGAGCCGCTGCTCCGGAAACACGACCGAGACCGGCTCCCAGCTCGAGTCGTCGAGCTCCGGCATGCTCCACCCGCTCCACGCCACGCGTGCGTCGTGCCGCTCTCCCACCGCGAGATCGGCGTACCGGATGGGTCCATCGGTGGACGACACCGCAGTGCCGTCGGAGGAGAGCACGCGGACCCGCCCCTCGGCATCCGCGAGTCGGAGCTGCCACAGCAACTGCAACCGAGTGCCGAACGCGCCGCTCGTGCCCAGGATGCCGGGCCGGCCGGCCCACCAGCCGTCCGACAGGACGAACCCGACGACGTTCTCCCCCTGCCGGAGGAGGTCGGTCACGTCATGGACCTGGAACGAGAGGAAGGCTTCGTAGCTCTCGTTCCCGGGCGCGAGTACTTCGTCGGAGATCGCCAGGCCGTTGATCTCGCCCTCGTAAATGCCGTGCGCGGTGGCGTAGAGCCGAGCAGAGACCGGCTTCTCGTCGATGTGGAAGCGCTGCCGGACCCAGGGCGTCGGGAGCAGCCGTTCGTCGGGCGATCCCAGCCGGGTCGTCGCCAGGCTGCGGAAGTCGGCAGCGCCGTCTGGGCGCACGGGCTCTTGGGTGGGCTCGATCCACTGCGCGTCCCAGTCCCCTTCGTGGAGCAGGCTGGTCTCGAACGTGGAGTCAGCCCACTCGGTCGGCTCCGGCCGGCCCTGCAGCCAGACGCGGACGCGCCAGGAGTACTCGGTCGCGGAGCGGGCGACGAAGCCACCCACCTCCACCAGTGCGAGGTCGCGCGATGAGACCGGGCCGGTCGCGCCGACGATGCCGCCGCCGGCCTCCCGGATCTCGATCTCGTACCCGACCTGGACGACGCTGCTCGCGCCCTGCGCGTCGAGGCGCCACGAGAACCTGGGCCGGACGGTCCAGATCCCGATCGGCCGATCGAGGCGCTCGACGAGCAGTGCGGTCGGAGTGATCATGCGAGTTACTCGATCCGGGTGGTGATGCGGAGCGGGCCGGCTACCTGGCGGGCACCGGCCGGGCGAGATGCGCCGCGAGCTGCGCGGCCGCTGCCGCGGCGTCCGTCACCATGGCCGAGCCTGCGTCGATCGCCGCGGAGCGCTGAACGGCCTGCTCGGCCGCGATGATCTCGAACGGGCTCTGCCAGTGGTTCCAGTGCCAGCCCTCGTACTCGCTCGAGATCGCGCCGTCGTAGCCCTGCTCGACGAGCAAGCGGATCAGCTCGCGCACCGGCACGGTCGGCTCCTCGCCGTGCTCGTCGATGCCGAAGAACTTGCCGTGGACGTGCCGGACCCACGGCAGGATCTCGAGCCAGTCGTCGACCCGGGCCGGGCCGAAAAGGCCCGTGCCGTTTATCCCCATGTCCACCCCGAGATCGGGCCGGCCGTGCTTCGCGCCGAGACCGATGAAGCGCCCAAAACGCTGCCCGTGGTCGGCCTGGTCCGCCGGCGGGCCCGCCTGGTAGAACTCGTCCCAGAGTGCTACCACGTCGGCCAACAGCGCCTCGGAGGCGCCGCGCCTGCGGTAGGCCTCGATGAGCGACGGCGCGAATCCGACCGTTGTCGCTCCCCAGTCGGCGGTGAAGCCGAGGTACGGCGAGCCGACCTGCTCGTAGCGATCGCGGAGCGCGAGGATCCGCGGGTGCGACGCGTACTGGTCTGCGTGCACCTCGAGGGCGAGGGTCACGCCGTAGTGCTCGGCGACCGGCGCCAGCTTCTCCATCGAGTCCGGCTCGATCGAGATCTGCACGCGCGCGATCGGGAACCCCAGTCGGGCCGCCGCCTCGATCTGCAGCCGCATGTACTCGATCAGCTCATCTTGGTTCAGCAGCCGATCGCGGTGGATTCCGACATCCGCGTTGATCGCCAGAGAGGTGCGCACGAGCCCGGTCTCGTCGATCAGGTCACGGAACCATCCGACGAACCGGTCGTCCAGGGTCGGGAAGCCGCGGAAGCTGGAGAACCCGATGACCTCCAGCCCCGGGCCGTAGCCGTCGGCCGCGACCTTGCGGATCAGCGTCTCGAGGTCCAGCTCTCGGGCGTGCGACGCCCGCGTGAAGCTGTAGAGCGTGACGCCCTGGATCGGGGAACCGAGCTCGCTCATGCGCGCGCCTCCATGGTCTTCGTGTCGTGCTCCTCGATGCGGAGCACCTCGCCGTCGCCGATGACGATGTACGGGATGTAGAGCTTCAACTCCACGT
>JBDUBG010000212.1:0-9979 GCA_040004215.1 Pseudolysinimonas sp.
CACCCGACTACGTCGAAAAGCGTCTGCCAGCGCTGCTGCGTGATCGCGCACGGATCGCCGACATGGCGGCACGGATGGCGTCGGTCGGGGTGCGCGACGGCGCCGATCGGATGGTCGAGCTCGTCCTGGCTGCGGCTCTCAGCGTCACCCCGCACGGGCAGGTAGCGTAGATCGGATGATCACGCCCGACCTCGAAATGGAGTTGCCTGCCGAGCTGGGCACGACGCACTTCGTGGGCATCGGTGGCTCAGGAATGAGCGGCATCGCCCGGCTCTTCCTGGAGGCGGGTCACCGCGTCACCGGGTCAGACCTGCGCGACACCGAGGCAGTTCGCGAACTCCGTGAGCTCGGCGCCGAGATCGCCATCGGTCACGACGCGTCCCACGTCGGCGACGCGGATTCCCTTGTCGTCACGGGCGCGCTCTGGCTGGACAACCCGGAGTATCAGGAGGCGCTGCGCCGTGGCATCCCGGTGCTGCATCGCTCGCAGGCGCTCAACTGGCTCATCGCCGGGCATCGGACGGTGTCGATCGCGGGCGCCCACGGCAAGTCGACATCAACCGGGATGCTGGTGACCGCCCTGCGCGAGTTGGGAGCCGACCCGAGTTTCGTCAACGGCGGCGTGATCCAGGGCTACGGTCGCAGCTCGGCGTTCGGCGCCGACGATCTCTTCGTCGTCGAGGCAGACGAGTCGGACGGTTCGTTCCTGCTCTATGACACGGCAATCGCGCTGATCACCAACGTGGATGCTGATCACCTCGACCACTACGGCACCCAGGCGGCATTCGAAGACGCCTTCGTTCGCTTCGCGCAAGCGGCAACAGAGTTTGTCGTCGCCTCGAGCGACGACGTGGGCGCGCTGGCCGTCACCCGGAGGTTGGTCGGCAAGAAGCTCATTACCTTTGGCTACGCCGAAACTGCCGACATCCGGTTGCACTCGGTCGTGGCGGGCGACACGGTCGCGTTCGAGGTCGACTACGAGGGAGAGAGCTATGCGGCGCGGCTCGCCATCCCGGGCGAGCACAACGCGGTGAACGCGATGGGGGTCTTCGCAATCCTTGTCGAACTGGGCTACGACCCGACATCTGTGCTCGACGCGCTCGGCACGTTCGCGGGCACCGGCCGACGTTTCGAACTGCGCGGCACGGTTCGTGGCGTGCGGGTGTACGACGACTACGCACACCACCCCACCGAGGTCGCCACGATCCTTGCGACGGCGCGGTCGGTCGTCGGTGACGGGCGGATCATCGCGGTGCACCAGCCGCACCTCTACAGCCGCACTCAGATGATGGCCGGCGACTTCGCCGAAATCTACGAACGGCTCGCAGATCACACGGTGGTCCTTGACGTTTACGGCGCCCGCGAAGATCCCGTGCCCGGTGTGACGGGTGCCCTGGTTGCCGAGCGGTTCGCCGATCCTCGCCACGTCGACTATCTGCCCGACTGGCAGGCTGCCTCTGATCAGGTGGCCGCGATCGCGCGCGAGGGCGACCTCGTGATGACCCTGAGCTGTGGGGATGTGTACCGCATCATCCCCCAGATTCTCGGTGCGCTCGGGACCAGCTCGGAGCCGGGCAGCGCGTGAAGCGTCCGGAAGGCGTGGGGGAGCGCGGAGTGGCCGCGCACGGCGCAGTGCCCTCGAAAACGACGACATCCGCCAAACCGGTCTCGAAACGGAAGGAGCGTCCTGCGCCCGCGCCTGCGCCGGCGAAGACTGCGCGGAACCCGCGACCTGTGCGCGCCGCCAAACCTGACAGGGCGGCCAGCCCCCCTTCGCGGCCTCTGAGGAGCGCCGTGCGCGCACGCAAGCGGTTTGAGCGAGACGAGGTGAAGCGGTTCACACGTCGTGCTCGGCGACGACGGACCGGGTGGTTCCTTGCCGTCTTGTTCGTCCTCGCGGTCGGAGGGCTGGTGGCGGTCGCCGTCTTTTCTCCGCTGCTAGCCCTGCGCACGATTACTGTCGATGGCACATCCCGGCTCAGTGCTCCTGCCCTCCAAAAAGCGGTAGGAGGCCAGCTGGGCACGCCGCTCGCATTGCTGGACTACGGCCAGATCACCCGGGATCTTGCGCCGTATCAGTTGATCCGCAGCTACGTCACCGAGGTAGTGCCACCGGGCACACTGTTGATCCACGTGGTCGAGCGCACTCCGGTCGGCGTCATTCAGACGGCCGACGGCTTCAAGTTGGTTGATCCGGCCGGTGTGGCTGTTGAGTCGGGAAAGATTCGGACCCCTGGCTATCCGCTGATCCAGCTCGGCAAGGGCAGCATCGACGGGCCGGGCTTCGCGTCAATGGCGCAGGTGCTTCTCGCCTTACCACCAGCAGTGCTGAAGCAGGTCGACTCCATCACGGCGCAGACTCACGACGACGTCACCTTGACGCTCACCGACTCGAATCAACGGGTGGTGTGGGGCAGCTCTGACGACTCGGATGCCAAGGCGCAGGTGCTCGCAGAATTGATTGCACTGCATTCCGCGTCGGGTGCGGGCGAGTACGACGTTTCGGCTCCCGGCACCGCGGTCTTTCACCAGGACTGAATCACTCGCAACTCGACAGCGCAGCCCCGGCGCGTCAAGTGACCTGGCGAAATGCTGACAGGTCGGTTCCTTTTCCGGCGACACGCGCGCCCTTGCGGTGCAGACCGCTGGCCCGACCGTAACTTGTGGGTCAGACATAGTAATGAGAAAGACTCCAAACTTCAAGTAGAGGTTTAGACTTTCCCAATCCGCTCGGAGGCCGCACGTGACATCGAACCAGAACTATCTTGCGGTGATCAAAGTCGTCGGCATTGGCGGCGGAGGGGTCAACGCCGTCAATCGCATGATCGAGCTCGGTCTGCGCGGGGTGGAGTTCATCGCCATCAACACCGACGCCCAAGCGCTGCTGATGAGCGACGCCGACGTGAAGCTTGACGTCGGCCGTGAATTGACGCGAGGCCTCGGCGCCGGCGCGGATCCCGAAGTCGGCCGTCGTGCCGCCGAGGATCACGCCGAAGAAATTGAGGAAGCACTGGCCGGCGCCGACATGGTGTTTGTCACTGCCGGCGAGGGTGGTGGAACCGGCACGGGCGGCGCACCGGTGGTCGCGCGCATTGCCAAATCGATCGGTGCCCTGACGATCGGCGTCGTCACCAAGCCTTTCGGTTTCGAAGGAAAGCGACGCTCATCTCAGGCCGACATCGGCGTCTCGAACCTGAAGAACGAGGTCGACACGCTCATCGTCGTCCCGAATGACCGTCTGCTCGAGATCAGCGACCGCGGTATCAGCATGCTGGAGGCCTTCGCGACTGCCGATCAGGTGCTGCTCGCGGGCGTGCAAGGCATCACTGACCTCATCACGACCCCCGGGCTCATCAACCTCGACTTCGCCGACGTGAAGTCAGTGATGTCGGGAGCGGGATCAGCCCTGATGGGAATCGGGGCAAGCCGTGGCGCAGACCGCGCCATCAAGGCGGCCGAGTTGGCCGTCGCCTCGCCCCTCCTTGAGGCCAGCATCGACGGCGCGCACGGCGTGCTGCTCTCGATTCAGGGTGGTTCGAACCTCGGCATCTTCGAGATCAACGACGCGGCTCGCCTCGTGCAGGAAGCCGTACATCCCGAGGCGAACATCATCTTCGGTGCCGTGATCGACGACACCCTCGGCGATGAGGTGCGGGTCACGGTCATCGCCGCAGGATTCGACGGCGGCGAGCCGGCCATTCGGCCCTCGACAACTCATCGCAGCAATTTCGTCGAGGCCGTGGTTCCGGTCGGTGTCGGCGTCGAGTCCTCCGGCTCGACCGGCGTTGTTTCGGGTGGCTGGGGAGCCGAGCCGGATTCGCCCACGCCACTTCCGCGCGACCGTGACTTCGACGACGATGACGACCTGGACGTCCCTGACTTCTTGAAGTAATGCCCATGCCAGAACTCGGCGAACGACTCAGCGCCGTCGACGCCGAGATCGCAGATGCCGCCCGCGCGGCTGGGCGCCAACTCGACGAGTTGACGCGCATTGTCGTCACCAAGTTCCATCCGGCCGAATTGGTGCGCGAGCTGGCAGCTCTGGGAGTGCGTGACCTGGGCGAGAACCGTCATCAGGAGGCGGCAGCTAAGGCGGGCGAACTCTCAGACCTCGACCTGAACTGGCATTTCGTTGGGCAGCTGCAAAGCAACAAGGCGAAAGCAGTCCGGGGCTACGCCCGCGCCGTCCACTCGGTCGATCGGGGGTCGCTGGTTGACGCGCTGGCGGGGGAGCACCCCCTTGATGTGTTTCTTGAATTGAACCTGACCGGCAACCCCGCGCGCGGGGGCGTCGACCCTGAGCTCCTCAAGCCACTGGCCGAGCATGTGCTCTCTGCCGCTGCACACGGCGGCGGTCTCGTGTTGCGTGGAGTCATGGCTGTTGCCCCGCTGGGGGAGGAGCCGCGAGCGGCGTTTGCTCGGGTTCGCGAGGCGTCCGAGACTCTGCGCCGCCTAGCGCCCGACGCCGTGGCGATCTCTGCTGGCATGTCGGGAGACTTTCGCGAGGCAATCCTCGAGGGCGCGACACACCTGCGCATCGGCACGGCAATCACCGGAAAACGCCCCACCGCCGGTTAATCTCAAACAGAAGCGAACCCCTCCGGAGGATGACATGGCGAACCCGCTGCGCAAGACGATGGTCTACTTGGGCCTGGCAGACGAAGAGTACGACGACGTCCCCTCGGCTCCCGTGGCTCCTGTCACCAATGCTGCCGGGGCTGGTCGCGCTCCCGTGACACCACTGCGCCGTCCAGCAGCGACCCGCCACGTGGCTCCGGCTGGCATGAACGAAATCCTCACGGTGCATCCCCGCCAGTATCGGGACGCGCAGACCATCGCCGAGAGCTTCCGCGAGGGCGTCCCGGTGATCATGAACCTCTCACAGATGAGCGAGCCGGATGCGCGTCGCCTCATCGACTTCGCCAGTGGCTTGTCGATGGGCCTCTACGGCAAGATCGAGCGCGTGACGAACAAGGTCTTCTTGCTGTCGCCGGAGCACGTCGCCATCAGCGGCGAGCAGGCTGAGTCAGAAAGCGATGTTGAGGCCGGTTTCTTTGGCGCATAGCGCCGTTTTTTCCGTCCGGTAGCTCGCAGTCCAGGTAGGTTCGCGTCGCCTTGATGCGGTGGGTCGGGATCTTCGAGGGACTCTCTGGGGCGATCCAGGTCACCGCGTGTACTCTGGGATTCTCGACTCGGGAGTCTCACTCTCAAGGTGAGGCAAATACTTGCACGCGAACCCTGCGTGCGACCACGCGGTGTTGAGCCCTTCCGCGGGCGATGCACCCCGAACACATGATGGAAATCGACGAGGTGACTGAGATGGCTCTGACTCCGGAAGACGTTGTTAACAAGCGGTTCAATCCGACGAAGTTCCGCGAGGGCTACGACCAAGACGAGGTCGATGACTTTCTCGACGAAGTCGTCGTCGAGCTCCGACGCCTGAACCAAGAGAACGAAGAGCTGCGTCAGCGGCTCGTCGCTGGCGAGGCAAGAATCAGCGAGCTGCAGCGCGGCGCTGCTGCCGCTGCAGCTGCTGCTCCCGCAGCGCTCGAGGCTGCACCGGCGGTGCTTGCCGCACCGGTTGCTGCCCCCGAGCCCGCATTCGCGCCCGAGCCGGTTGCCCCGGCGCCGGTAGAGGCTGCGGTCGAGGCCCCGACCATGGACCCGAGCAACACCAACAACCTGCTGCAGCTGGCTCGGCGCCTCCACGAAGAGCACGTGCGCGAGGGCATGGAGAAGCGTGACGCTCTCATCGCAGAAGGGCACGCGACCGCATCCCGTGTCCTGTCTGAGGCGCAGCAGACTCAGCAGGCTCAGTTGGCCGGTCTCGAGCAAGAGAAGCAGAGCCTCGAGAACGAGAAGCAGAGCCTCCAGAACGAGAAGCAGAGCCTCGAGCACCAGGTCGATGAGCTCCGAGCCTTCGAGAAGGAGTACCGCGAAAAGTTGCGTGGCTACATCGAGGGTCAGCTTCACGAGCTCGAGACGTCCAACCCGTTGACGGTGGCTCCCGCGCAGGCAGAGGTGGCAGCTGAGCCTGAGTACCAGCCGGCGCAGGCCGCAGCACCTGCCGACTACACCAGTCCGGAGTCGTCGGAATTCACGGCGTATCCGCAGCCCACCGACTACCCGGGTTTTGCCGCAGGAAGCTGAGTCGACAGCGCCGAACGGCGAGCGGAGCCGCGCACGCGTCAGCGTGCGTGCCTTGCTGCTGCTGGGCGCCGTCGCGCTCGTGCTGTACGGCTTGGATCAGCTCGCCAAGTACTTGATTGTCACCCATCTGCACGAGGGTGATCTCGTGCCGGTGCTGGGCACGGTGCTGCAGTTCCACTACGTCACGAACTCCGGCGCCGCTTTTTCTCTGGCGGCAGGATTCACCTGGATCCTGTCCATCGTCGCGATCGCGGTGGTCGCCTTCATCGTGTGGTTCGCCCGTCGCATCCGTTCTTTGGGCTGGGCGTGTGTGTTCGGCTTGGTGCTCGGTGGTGCGGCAGGCAACCTGACTGACCGCCTGTTTCGCGAGCCGGGGTTCGGTACCGGCCATGTGGTCGACTTCGTCCAGGTCTGGGGATTCCCGGCCATCTTCAACATTGCCGACTCCGGCATCGTCGCGGCGATGGGCCTCTTCATCATCCTGTCTCTGCGTGGGATCGGTCTTGATGGCCGCAAGGCGCTCTACGTGCGCCGCAAGCGCTCAGCGGATGACGCCGACGTCGTGCCCGAGAAGTCGGCAACCGGCGCCGCGAAGTCCGCGCCGAAGGCGTAGGCCACCGCATGGAATCGCGGAGCCTTCCGGTGCCAGACGGCCTCGCGGGCGAGCGGGCTGATACCGCACTCGCGCGGCTGCTCGGATTCTCACGAACTTTCGCCGCCGAGGTGGTCGAGGATGGCGGTGCAACTCTCGACGGGGTGACACTCGGCAAGTCGGACCGGCTGGCCGCCGGTGGCTGGCTCGAGGTGAGTTGGACTCCCAAGTCTGAGCCGGTGATCGTGCCGACACTCGTGCCCGGCTTCGGTGTTGTGTACGACGATGACGACCTGGTCGTCATCGACAAGCCGGTCGGCGTCGCCGCGCATCCGGCGGTCGGCTGGGACGGGCCCACCGTGCTCGGCGCACTGGCCGGCGCAGGCTTCCGGATCAGCACGTCGGGTGCCGCCGAGCGCGCCGGCATCGTGCACAGACTGGACGTCGGAACCAGTGGACTGATGGTCGTCGCTAAGAGTGAGCGCGCATACACCGAGCTGAAGCGACAGTTTCACGACCGGGAGGTTGACAAGATCTACCACGCGATGGTGCAGGGGCATCCCGACCCGTTCTCGGGCACGATCGACGCGCCGATCGGGCGGCACCCGAGTTCGAGCTGGAAGTTTGCGATCACCGCCGGCGGCAAGCCGAGCGTGACGCACTACGAGACCCTCGAGGCGATGCGCAGCGCGACTCTGCTTGAAGTCCACCTGGAAACGGGTCGCACGCACCAGATCCGCGTGCATTTGTCGGCACAGCGGCATCCCTGTGTTGGCGATCTGCTCTACGGCGCGGATCCCAGCTTGGCCACCCGGGTCGGGCTAGAGAGGCAGTGGCTGCACGCGATGCGGCTCGGATTTCGGCATCCGGGCACGGGCGCGCGGGTCGATTTCGAGACCGAGTACCCCGCAGACCTCCAACACGCACTTGACGTTCTGCGCGACGACTGAGGTCGCGATTAGGGTGAGGACTTAACCCTCAAACGAAGCCCCATCCAGAGACGACCGTGGCGAACGATTCCTTCGTGCATCTGCACGTGCACACCGAGTACTCGATGCTCGATGGTGCTGCACGGGTCACCGACCTGATGGCGGCGGCCGTCGAGCAGGGAATGCCGGCGATCGCGATCACCGATCACGGCAACAACTTTGGCGCGTACGACTTCTGGAAGCAGGCCACCGCGGCCGGGATCAAGCCGATCATCGGCACCGAGGCCTACGTCACCCCCGGCACGCCGCGCCAGGAACGCACGCGGGTGCGCTGGGGTGCTGGCGGCGAAGACGACGTCTCAGGCGCCGGCGCGTACACGCACATGACACTGCTTGCCGAGAGCACGGCGGGCATGCACAACCTGTTCCGGCTGTCGTCGCTGGCCTCGATCGAGGGCTACTACTACAAGCCTCGGATGGATCGCGAACTCCTCAGCACCTATGCCTCCGGCCTGATCGGTACCACCGGCTGTGCGAGCGGTGAGGTGCAAACCCGGCTGCGACTCGGACAGTACGACGAGGCTCGTCGTGCCGCCGGTGAACTGCGCGACATTTTCGGCAAAGAGAATTACTACGCCGAGATCATGGACCACGGCATCGGCATCGAACGCCGAGTGATCGGCGAGTTGATTCAACTGGCGAAGGATCTCGATCTGCCGCTGCTGGCCACCAACGACCTGCACTACACGCACGCGCACGACTCGAGCGCTCACGAGATTCTGCTCTGCGTTCAGTCGGGCTCCACGATGGAAGACCCGAACCGTTTCAAGCTCGAGGGCCACGAGTACTACCTCAAGTCGGCCGCACAGATGCGACAGCTGTTCGCTGGCCATCCGGAGGCATGCGACAACACGCTGCTGATCGCCGAACGCTGCGAGATCGAGTTCGAGAAACGCGATCTGATGCCGCGCTTCCCGGTGCCAGAGGGCGAGAGCGAAGCATCCTGGTTCGAGAGCGAGGTGGCGACCGGCCTGTCCCGTCGTTTCCCCGACGGGCTCAGCGACGAGCACGCGGTGCGCGCGCAGTACGAGATCGACGTCATCAAACAGATGGGGTTCCCCGGCTACTTTCTCGTCGTCGCTGACTTCATCGGGTGGGCAAAGAGCCAGGGCATCAGGGTCGGACCGGGCCGTGGCTCCGCTGCCGGCTCGCTGGTCGCGTACGCCATGGGTATCACCGAGCTCGACCCGCTGAAGTACGGGCTGATCTTCGAGCGCTTCCTCAACCCAGAGCGCGTCTCGATGCCCGACGTCGACGTCGACTTCGATGACCGCCGACGCGCTGAAGTCATCCGTTACGTGACCGAGAAATATGGCGACGATCGCGTGGCTCAGATCGTCACCTACGGCACGATCAAAGCAAAACAGGCGCTGAAAGATTCAGCTCGTGTGCTCGGGATGCCCTTCTCGGTCGGCGACAAGCTCACCAAGGCGATGCCCCCGGCCATCATGGGCAAAGACATCTCGCTCGGTGACATGGTGACCCAGGGATCCGAGCGCTACAAAGAAGCTGCCGACTTCCGCGCCCTCATCGCCCAGGACGCCGAGGCAGCCAAAGTCTTCGAGACGGCCCGCGGCATCGAGAACCTGAAGCGGCAGTGGGGCGTGCATGCCGCGGGCGTCATCATGTCTGCCGAGCCGCTGATCGACGTGCTGCCATTGATGAAACGCGAAGACGATGGCGCGATCATCACCCAGTTTGACCAGCCGCCACTGGAAGATCTCGGTCTGCTCAAGATGGACTTTCTCGGGCTGCGCAACCTGACGGTGATCCAGGATGCGCTCAACGCGATCGAGCGCAACACCGGAAGTGCTCTCGAGATTGAAGCGCTCGACCTCGACTCCGATGCCCCGACATACGAGTTGCTGGCGCGCGGTGACACGCTCGGCGTGTTCCAGTTAGACGGTGGGCCGATGCGGGCCCTCATCCGGCAAATGAAGCCGACGAACTTCGAAGACATCTCTGCTCTCATCGCGCTCTACCGGCCGGGCCCGATGGGCATGAATTCGCATACCAACTACGCCCTGCGCAAGAACGGGCTGCAGCAGATCGACGCGATCCATCCCGAGTTGGCCGAGCCGCTGCGCGAGATTCTCGATCCGACCTTCGGTGTGATCGTCTACCAGGAGCAGGTGATGGCCGTCGCCCAAAAGGTGGCGGGGTTCTCGCTTGCTCAGGCCGACATCCTGCGCAAGGCGATGGGCAAGAAGAAGAAGAGCGAGCTCGACAAGCAGTTCGCCGACTTCGA
>JBDUBG010000011.1:0-2970 GCA_040004215.1 Pseudolysinimonas sp.
TCATGGGGATGATCGGTTTCGACATCGCCTGCGAAACTGCGAGAAGCGGGCCGAGGATGCAGGGTTATCTCGTAAACGATCCCCGCAAAATATAGTTGCCAATAAAAAGGCCGCTGACTTCGCTCTCGCTGCGTAAGCAGAGCACATGAAGTCCGTCAGACCGGGTATGCCTTCGCCCCGGACCCTGGCGTCATCTAGAGGGATTGCTGATCAGCTGTGTGTCAGGGCTGCTCGGGACTTGAACTGATACTGGGCTCGTCGACCTAGATGCTCGTGGCAAAGGTCGGAGCCAAGTAGAACGCACTCACGAGCTGCGCCCGGAGAAGGCGCAGGCTCACAGCGATGGACGGGGGTTCAATTCCCCCCATCTCCACCCTTGGTCGTTGTCACGCGTTGTGAGAGTTCATGCCTAGGGCATGCGCTGGTCCGGCTTCCAGAACACTCGCTTGACGAGTTCATTCGACGCGAGATACACGAGCGTGATGAGCAGCACGATCGCCAGAAGCGGGAGCGGGATGGCGACGAGGTCGAGTGGCGCGGCCAACGGTGAGAACGGCAGGTACGCGGCGACGAGCGCGACCGCGATGCTCGCGAACACGATCCACTTGCTCGGTCGGCTTCTGAAGAAGGGGCGTCGAGTGCGCAGCACGAATAGCACCGTCACTTCGGTGAGGATCGACCCGAGGAACCAGGCACTGCGGAACTCGGCAACGCGCGCATGAAAACCCCACTCCAGCACCGCGAAGGTCGCCAGATCGAAGAGTGAACTCAGCACCCCGAAGACGATCATGTAGTTGCGAATGAGTCGCACGTTCCAGTGCTGCGGGTGTCGCAGTTGGGCGGCGTCGACCGAGTCGGTGGCGATGAAGGTCGCCGGCAGGTCGGTCAGCAAGTTGATGAGCAGAATCTGGCCTGCCAGCAGAGGCAAGAACGGCAGCACCGCGGCGGCGACCGCCAGGCTCAGTACGTTGCCGAAGCTCGCGCTAGTCGTCATGAAGATGTACTTCATGGTGTTCGCAAAGGTGCGACGCCCTTGCTTCATGCCGTCGAGCAGCACCCCGAGGTCTTTGTCGAGCAGCACGATCGCCGCGGCCTCCTTGGCGACTGCGACAGCGCTGTCGACCGAGATTCCCACGTCGGCGGCGTGCAAGGCGGGAGAGTCGTTGATGCCGTCGCCGAGGTAGCCGACGACCTGACCTGATGCCCGGATCGCCGTGACGATCCGCTCCTTCTGGATCGGGTTGAGCTCGGCGAAGACCACCACGTCGGCGACGGCCTGGGCCAGCTTGACGCTGTCGAGAGCGTCGATATCGCGCCCGACCAACACCGTCGTCGTGTCGAGCCCTACCTGCTGCGCGATGTGGGCGGCGACCAGACGGTTGTCTCCGGTGAGCATGCGCACCGAGATTCCGTTCGACGCGAGGTCGGCGAGGGTCGCCGCAGCGTCGGGCTTGACGGGATCGGCGAAGGTCACGAATCCGACCAGGGTCATCTGTGCCTCGTCGGCGATCCCCACTGTCGTGACGCCGGGAAGTGAGCGGGTAGCGACCCCCAGCACGCGGAATCCGCCGTTGCTCAGCTCGGCGAACAACCTCTGAACTGCGGGCCGAACCGAGGCGAGCGAAACGACCGACCCGTCCGCAGCTGTCGCTGTGGTGCAGACCTCGAGGATCGCGTCGAGCGCACCCTTGCTGATCAACAGGGGATCGGCGGTGCCATCCTGAACCAGGACGCTCAGCCGACGTCGGGTGAAGTCGTATGGCACCTCGTCGAGCTTGCGAACAGCCGCCACATCGCTGGTGACTCCGGCTGCGATCGCGTCGTCGATGGGATTTCGGAGCCCGATCTGCAGCGTGGCGTCGAGGTACGCGAGCCGGCCAACCTCGGCGCTCGCGGTGCCGTCCACAGCCATCGCCCGATCGAGAACGATCTGGCCCTGCGTCATCGTGCCGGTCTTGTCTGAGCACAGCACGGTCATCGCGCCGAAGTCTTCGATCGAGTCCAATCGGCGCACGATCACCCGCTTCTTCGCGATGGCGCGCGCGCCCTGGGCGAGGCTGATGCTCACGATGGTGGGCAGCAGCTGAGGAGTGAGCCCGACGGCCAGGGCGAGAGAAAAAAGCACAGAGTCGAGAGGGGGCCGCTGCAAGAGCAGGTTGATCAAGAAGATCGCGACGACGAGCACGAGCATGATCCGCGTCAGCAGGAGTCCGAAGGCGGTCAGCCCCTTCTCGAAGCCGGTCTTTGGCGGGGCAGAGGCCACGCGCGCCGAGACCGAGCCGATCTCGGTCGAGCGGCCGGTGCCGACCACGACGACCGTGCCGCTGCCACTGGCGACATGGGTGCCGAAGAACACCATGTTGGTGCGCGCCGTCAGTTCGCTGTCGGCCGGGGTCGCGCCGGGGGCTTTTTCGGAGGGGAAGGTCTCGCCGGTGAGGCTTGACTCATCGAGTTGGAGACCGTTTGAGGTCAACACGATGGCGTCGCCTGGCACGAGATCGCCGGCAGACAGTTGGGCGACGTCGCCCGGCACGATCGAAGTGATCGGCACCTGTTGCACCGCACCGTCGCGCATGACGCTGACCCGCACCTCGACGACCGAGAGCAGGGCCGCCAGCGCGCGACCGGCCCCGCGCTCTTGGAAGAAGCCGAGCAGCCCCGAAATCGTCAGGATCACGAGAATGATTACCGAATCGATCGCGTCGCCGAGCACCCAGGCGAGGATCGTCGCCGCCACCAGGATCAGAACGATCGGGCTGAGAAACTGACGCGCGAGCAGGCGAGCGGCCGAGGTCGATTTCGACTCCCCGACGACGTTCGGGCCGACCACCGCCAGCTTCGCCTCGGCCTGCGCAGACGAGAGCCCGCTCGGCGACGAATCGAGACCCGCGAACAGCTGATCAGGGGTCTCGCCCCAGTAGGCGGTTGGCGCGGTCGGGATGGCCATTCGATCAGTACAGCACCGATTGG
>JBDUBG010000217.1:0-2969 GCA_040004215.1 Pseudolysinimonas sp.
GAGAACGTGCGCGTACCCGAGGCGAACCGGCTGCAGAAGGGCGAGTCATTCCGAGAGACCGCAGCCGTGCTGCGCCTCACCCGGGCCGAGGTGGCCTGGGCATCCGTCGGCAACTCGGTGGGGGCGTACGAGGCTTCTCTGCGGTACAGCGGCGAGCGCGAGCAGTTCGGGCAGACGATCGACAACACCCAGCTGATCCAGGAGTTGCTCGCCAAACAACTCGCCAACATCACCGCCTCGATCACGATGTGCACCCGGG
Source organism: Pseudolysinimonas sp. (assembly GCA_040004215.1). Taxonomy (GTDB): domain Bacteria; phylum Actinomycetota; class Actinomycetes; order Actinomycetales; family Microbacteriaceae; genus Lysinimonas. Next base: position 260 of record JBDUBG010000217.1, read on the forward strand.
TGTCGCAGATGCTGGACCAGGGCATCCAGAGGGATGAGCACTCGGCGCTGGCCAAGGAGTTCGCCACCAGCCGGATGCGCGAAACTGTTGCATGGGCCCGCGAGAGCATGGGCGGCAATGGCATCGTGCTCGAGAATGACGTGATCAGGCACTTCGCGGATGCCGAGGCGCTCTATTCCTACGAGGGCACCCGCGAGATGAACACCCTGATCGTCGGGCGTGCGATCACCGGCAAAGCCGCCTTCGTGTGAGCGACTGGCCGATAGCCTGAACCCATGAGTCGCAGAGAGGCCTACCAGCGCTACCTGGCCGCCCTCGGCTTCTTCACGATGACCGCTGGCGACCTGTGGCGCTACCTGTTCACCTGGTGGGGCTGGAGCGTCATTGTCGGCGTGCTGCTGATCCTCGCGATCGTCGCGCTGGTCCGCGAGCGCGTCGACCTGCGTCGGCTGCCGTTCACCCTGATCGGATTCCTCGCCCTGATCACGCTGTCACTTTTCTGGTCGGACTACCGCGGTGCGACCGCGATCGGCGTGGTCGCCACCTTCGTCACCACCACCTTCGCGATCTACCTGGCTACCGTCATCGACCTCGAGACGATGCTGAGGGCGTTTGGGTTGGCATTGCGCTGGATTCTCGGCCTCTCGCTGGTGTTCGAGTTCGTGGTGTCGGCGTTCATCAGACACCCGATCCTTCCGTTCTTCGTTGACTACTCGAAGCTCGACAAGATTCCGGCGGCCTTCTATTGGTCGCGCGATCTGCTGTTCCATGGCGGACAGATCCAGGGCATCCAGGGCAACTCGAACCTGCTCGCGTTGGTCGCGCTGCTGGCCCTCATCGTGTTCGGCGTGCAGTGGGTGTCGGGCACCGCCTCGAAGGTGTGGCTCGGGTTCTGGGGAGTCGTCGCGGTCGCGACCCTTGCCCTCACGCGCTCGTCAACTGTGCTCATCGCGCTGGCCGCCGTAGCACTGGTTGCCATCTTCCTTGCACTGGTGCGAGCTACCAGCGGTCGGCGGCGCGGACTCGTCTACGGCGGCGGCGCGGTCGTCGCGCTCGGCGTCGCCGCGGTCGGGATCTTCGCGAACGGCCTCATTCTTCAGCTGCTCGGCAAGAGTGCAGAGCTGACCCACCGCACCGAGATCTGGTCACGGGTGCTCGAGTTGGCCAACCAGCGGCCGGCCGCCGGGTGGGGCTGGGTGAGCTACTGGGCACCGTGGGTCGAGCCGTTCAAGCACCTCGCCGTCATCAAGGGCGTCACCTACCTGCAGGCGCACGACGCCTGGATCGACGTCTATCTGCAGCTCGGCATCATCGGGTTGATCGTGTTCGGGCTGCTGGTGCTCACCACCCTCGGGCGTTCATGGTTCATGGCCATCGAGGCTGGGCCGCGACGTGGCCGGCTCGTCGAGCTCTTCCCGTTGCTCGTGATGGTCGCGCTGATCGTGCACAGCATCGCCGAGAGCCGCCTGCTGATCGAGATCTGTTTCGGCCTGCTGGTGATCGCCGCGATCCGCACCGCGCAGCGGGAGCCTGCCCCGGATGCCTGAGCGCACCACACCCTCACTCCGCGGCCTCTTGGTGGCAATGGCCGGTTCCGCGCGACTTGCGCACTCCCTGGCCACCCTCGGAATTTCTCTCGGTGCTGGCGCCTTCATCTTGCAGCGCACCCTCGGCTGGGGAGGCTTCCTGGCCGCGATTGTGGTCGCGCTGGTGCTGATGCTGCTGTCGTTCCTGGCGAGACAGGATGAGGTGAGTTGGCGTGCACTGCTCCCCATCTCATTGCTGGGCTTCCTCATCTGGGCGACGGCATCGCTGATCTGGAGCGGGTACAAGTGGGCGACGGTCGCCGGACTGATCTACCTGTTCGCCTTCACGTTGATCGGGTTGTTCGTGGCGATCTCGCGCGACACGATTCAGATCGTCCGGGCCTTCGGCGATGTGCTGCGGGTGGTGCTGGGTCTATCCCTGGGCATCGAAATCTTCTCGGGCATCCTGATCGACATGCCGTTGCACTTCTTGGGGGTGCAAGGGCACCTGGGCACCCTGGGGCCGATCTCGGGCATCGAGCCGTCGCGCGACCAGCTCGGACTCGTCGCGATCGTCGGCGCGATCAGTTTCGCGACCGAGCTGCGCACCCGCTCGGTGCCTCGGCTGACCTCGGTTCTCTCGTTGATCGGGGCCGGCCTCTGCATCGCGCTCACACAATCCCCGGTGATCGCCTTCGCGACCATCGTGGTGGGCATTGCGGCCCTCGTGATCTACCTGATTCGCCGAGTGCGAGCTGAGCGGCGCCAGGTGTGGCAGTTCATCGTGCTGGGGCTCGCCGTCTCCGCCGCCGTCGTGCTATTCGCCGTGCGCTCGCCGGTCATCATGCTGTTCAACGCCACCGGAACGATCGAGGCTCGGGTCGACCTCTGGCGTCAGGTGATCGGCTTGGCCAGCCAAAACGGCCTGCAGGGGTGGGGCTGGATCGGACCGTGGCGGGTCTCGATTTTTCCGTTCTCGGCACTGGCAGCCTCCTCGACGCGTCCGGTCGACTCGGCGCTGAACGCATTCCTCGACATCTGGCTGCAACTCGGCTTCATCGGCGTCGTCCTCTTCACCGGAATGGTGGGGCTCGCCTTCACCCGCTCCTGGCTGCTCGCAGGTGCCCGGCGCAGCGTCGTGTTCGCCTGGCCGGCCGCCGCACTGGTCGCTCTGATCATCGTGT
>JBDUBG010000409.1:0-2966 GCA_040004215.1 Pseudolysinimonas sp.
GCGTCGCGGGCTGATCCCGATCGCGCTGCTGGTGGTGCTGGTGGTGCTGGTCATCATCATCACGATTTTCTGGCTGTCGTGGCGAGTGCACAGCTTCCGCATCACCGATGAGCTAGTCGAGGTGCGCAGCGGCATCCTGTTCCGTACTAACCGGCGCGGTCGCCTCGACCGCATCCAAGGCATCAACGTCGGTCGGCCTCTGTTCGCGCGGTTGTTCGGTGCCGCACGGCTCGACATCAACGTCGCCGGGCACGATGCCAACGTGCCGCTCGCCTATCTCTCTGGCCGCAACGCAGAAGCGTTGCGCCGGGTGATTCTGCAACTCGCCTCGGGCACCGCACAGCGCGACTCGAGCGCGACCCGACCCGAGCACGACGGATCGCTCGGCGGCATGGTCGCGCAGCGCGCCCGCGAGTTCGTCGCCCCGGAACGCGACCCGCAGCTCGCGCCACCGTCGGCCGTGGTGTCGATGCATCCCGGTCGCTTGCTCGGCTCGACCGTTCTGCATGACCGCACTGTCGTGTTCGTGCTTTTGGTCGTGGTGGCCGCAGCGCTGGCCAGTGCCGCTCATCTGTTCTTCGTGCTCTTCGCCATCGTGCCGCTGTTGCTCGGGGTCGGTTCGCAGATCATCCGCCGGTTCTCGCGGTCGCTGCGCTATTCGATTGCGGCGACGCCAGACGGCGTGCGCGTCGGCTACGGGCTGCTCTCGACGAACAGTGAGACCATCCCGCCCGGGCGCATCCACTCGGTCGAGATCCAGCAGCCGCTGCTCTGGCGCCCCGCCGATTGGTGGGAGGTGCGCATCAACCTCGCCTCGCACTCCGACCGTCAAGAGGGTGGGCGGCGGACCAGCACGATCCTGCCCGTCGGCTCGCGCGCCGAAGTGTTTCAGGTGCTCGAACTGGTGTTGCCCCACATCCTCGGCGACGGGTCGCGCGCGCTGCTCGAGGCAGGGCTGGCTCGGGCTCGAACAGACGACGGCTACACCGGCTCGCCACGTCGGGCCATGGTGTTCCGGTGGTTCTCGTGGCGCCGCAACGGCTTCGCACTCGAGCCAGAAGGGGTGCTCCTGCGTCGCGGCGCGATCTGGCGCTCACTCGTCGTCGTGCCGACCGCGCGCATGCAGAGCGTGTCACTGCGTCAAGGCCCTCTGCTGCGGATGCTGCGCCTCGCCGACGTCCACGTGCACACGGTATCGGGGCCGATCCGCGCCACACTCGACGATCTGGACGCTGACGCTGCAGCCCGGTTCTTCCGCGATGTCGCGGCAAGCGGAATCGCAGCGGCGCGACGCGAGAGCGTTGGGCACGTCGACAACGCCGTCAGGTGGCAGGGGATGAGTCGGTCACGTGAGTGAGACGACACGCGACGGCGCCCCCCGGCGAGATGGACGTCTCGGCATCGGCGTCATCGGGGCGGGTCGAGTCGGTGCCGTGCTCGGCGCGGCCCTCGGCGGAGCCGGCCACGCGATCGTCGGGATCGCGACACTGTCTGACAGCGGCCGTGATCGCGCCGACGCGCTGCTGCCAGGGGTGCCGATCCTGTCGGTGCCCGATGTCGTCGAACGCAGCGAACTGGTGTTGCTCGCGGTGCCGGAGTCTGAGCTCGCCGACTTGGTATCCGGGTTGGCTGCGACCGGTGCGTGGCAGGCCGGGCAACTCGTTGCCCACACGGCGCCCGGGCTCGGCACCGGGGTGCTCGCGCCCGCGCTCGCGGCCGGCGTGATCCCGCTCGCGATTCATCCGGCAATGGATTTCACCGGGACCAGCGTCGACCTCGCCCGGCTGCGCGAGGCCTGGTTCGCCGTGACAGCACCCACACCCGTGCTTCCGATCGCGCAGGCTCTGGTCGTCGAGATGGGTTCGGAGCCCGTCGTCGTCGCCGAAGCCGATCGGGCAGCGTATGCCGAGGCCATCGCGACCGCGCGCGGTTTCTCGGCCGCCATCGTCGGCCAGGCCGCCGGGATGCTCCGAGAGATCGGCATCGAGCGCCCAGGCGTGCTGCTCGGGCCACTGGTGCGCTCGAGCGTCGAGAACGCGCTCGCCGGGGCCGATTCGGCGGCGCTGCCCCTCCCGCTGCAGGAGTAGGCCCCGCGCCACACGCAACCAGCGGCACGCAACGGGACAGTGGCGACCGTGCGCGCTCGGTAGCATCGTTCGAGGCGCGACGAATCCGTGCGCGCGAGGAGGCACCGTTGACCAGACCCCCTGTGGTCGAGACGATCGCCGCCCTCCGGTTGGAACTTGCCGCCCAGGGTTCCGCTGGCGGCACGGTCGCCCTCGTGCCCACCATGGGCGCGTTGCACGAAGGCCATCTCGCCCTCGTCGACCGTGCGCGCGAGGTGGCAGACACCGTCGTGGTGTCGATCTTCGTGAACCCGCTGCAGTTCGGCGCAGAAGAGGATCTCGGCAAGTACCCGCGCGACCTCGACGCCGACCTCGAGGCGCTGAGCGACCATCACGTCGCCCTGGTCTTCGCTCCGACCGTTGCCGAGATGTACCCGAACGGGAGCACCGAGATCACGGTGACCGGCGGCGAAGTCGCCACGCTGTTCGAGGGGCGATCACGCCCCGGCCACTTCGACGGCGTGCTCACCGTGGTCGCCAAACTGCTGGGCATCGTGCGCCCCGACCACGTGATCTTCGGCCAAAAGGATGCTCAGCAGGTCTTTCTGGTACAGCGAATGGTCGCCGACCTCAACTTCGCCACGCGGGTCGAGGTGGTTGAGACCGTCCGGGCCGACGACGGACTCGCGCTAAGCAGCCGCAACCGCTACCTCAACCCCGACGAGCGCCGGGCAGCGGTGGCGATCAGCCGAGCACTTGAGGCCGCAGCATCCGCCGCCGATCGTGGCATCGACGCGGTGCTGGCCGCTGCCCAGTCGGTATTCATGGATGAGCGGCTGGTTAAGCTGGAGTACCTCAAGGTCGTGAATCCGCGCACCTTCTTGCCCGTCGATGACGGCT
>JBDUBG010000083.1:0-2960 GCA_040004215.1 Pseudolysinimonas sp.
GGCCAGCATGCCCTCGAGCGAGACTTCGCGGCCGATGCCACTCTGCTTGTAGCCACCGTAGCTCTGCCCGACGACCTGTCCGCCGCCCTGGTTGACCTGCACCCAGCCGGCCTCGATCCGGTTCGCCGTGGTGATCGCCCGGTCGAGGTCGTGTGTCCAGACGTAGGCCGCCAAACCGAAGTTGGAGTCGTTAGCCATACGCACCACGTCGTCGACCTCGCGCCACGGAATCGCGACCAACACCGGCCCGAAGATCTCTTCTTGCGCCAGTCGGAAGTCGTTGCTCACGCCACCGAACACGGTCGGCAGGTGGTAGTAGCCCTCGGTCAGCGGACCGCTGGTCGGCACGTCGCCGCCGAGCACGGTGGTCATGATCGAGCTTTCGCGACCCTCGCTGAGGTAGCCGGCGATCGAGTCGAACTGACTCGCGTTGATGATCGCGCCCATATCGCTGGCCTCGTCGAGAGGGTCGCCGACCTTCATCGCGCCGAGTTTTGCGCTCAGCTTGCCGAGCACCTCGTCATAGATGTCTTCGTGCAGAAACAGTCGGGAGCCTGCCGTGCAGCTCTGGCCCTGGCGTGCGAACCGTGAACTGAGCAGAAGGCCGTCGAGTAGTGAGTCGATGTGGCCAGCGTCTGCAGCGTCCGGAAACACGATCGAGGGGTTCTTGCCTCCGAGCTCGAGCGAGATGTGCGCCAAGCGCTCCCCCGCCGTGCGGGCGACTCCCTTGCCCACCTCGGTCGAGCCGGTGAACGAGACCTTGTCGATCCCGGGATGCTCGGCCATCGCCTGGCCGACGACACTGCCGCGCCCGGTCAGGGCGTTCACCACTCCGGCGGGGAGGTGGTTGTTGCAGACCTCGGCGAGAAGCAGGATCGTCAGGGGCGCGTCATCCGCCGCCTTCATGATCACGGTGTTTCCGGCCGCGAGCGCCGCCGGAATCTTGAAGCCGGCGATCATCAGCGGTGAGTTCCAGGGAAGAATGCAGCCCACCACTCCCAGCGGCTCGAGCCGCGTGTACTGCAGCTGATTGTCGCCTGCCGGCAGCACGGTGCCCTTGACCTCACCCGCGATGCCGGCGAAGTAGCGGAACAGAGCTACCAGCGTGCCCACCTCCGGCCGGGCCTGCGTGCGGATCGCGTTGCCGGTGTCAATCGCAGTCAACCGCGCAAACTCCTCAGTGCGCTGCTCGATCTCGTCTGCCACCTTGTTCAGGGCGCGGGACCGCTCGGTGAAGTGCAGAGCGCGCCAGGCCGGGAACGCCTCGTGCGCGGCCTTGACGGCCCGGTCGAGGTCGGCGGTGCCGGCCGACGGCACGCGGGCGATGACCGTTTCGCGTTTGGCGGGGTTCTTCACGTCACGCCACTCGCCGGTCAGCGATTCGACTTCGGCTCCCCCGATCCACATGAGGCGGTCGGTGCGGCCCCCGAGCACATCATTCGGAGCCAGGGTCGTCGTGTCAGTCATCGCGTCCTCCCGGGCGTGTTGGTGGTCATCGGGTGATGACGTCAATTGTGGGTGAAGTTGGGATCGCGCTTTTCGGTGAAGGCGCGCATCCCTTCCTTCTGGTCGTCGGTGGCGAACAGCGAGTCGAAGACGCGGCGCTCGAAACGCAGCCCACTGCTTAGTGTGGTCTCAAATGCGGCGTTCACCGATTCCTTGGCGAGCATGACGATCGGCAGTGACATCGAGGCGATCTTCTCGGCGGCGCTCATCGCCTCGTCGAGCAGGCGATCGGCCGGCACGACGCGGGCGACCAGCCCGGCGCGCTGAGCCTCTGCTGCGTCGATCAGGCGCCCGGTGAGCACCAGATCCATGGCGAGAGCTTTGCCTACCGCGCGAGTCAATCGCTGCGTGCCGCCGATCCCTGGAATCACGCCGAGCGTGATTTCGGGCTGGCCGAACTTCGCGGTGTCTGAGGCGATCAGGATGTCGCAGATCATCGCCAGCTCGCATCCGCCACCGAGTGCGTAGCCCGAGACGGCTGCGATCAGCGGAGTCCGGATGCTCGACAACCGATCGCCGGTTGCAAAAACATTGTCGAGGTACATATCGAGGTAGCCCTTGTCGGCCATCTCTTTAATGTCGGCACCCGCGGCGAACGCCCGCTCGGATCCGGTAATCACGATCGCACCCACGCCCGTGTCGACGTCGAACGCGGTCGCCGCCTCAAGAAGCTCCTTGAGAAGCTGCGAGTTGATCGCGTTCAGCGCCTCAGGCCGGTTCAGGGTGATCAGGCCGACCCGGCCGCGCTGCTCGACCAGGATCGTTAAATACTCGGTGCTCATCCAGACACTTTCGCAGAGTCTGCTGAGTTCTTCTCGGCGGAGTTGTCGCGAATCACCGTGATGATGCCCGAGAAGTCGCGGCCCGCGCCGCCCTCCTCGGCGAAGCGCCGGTAGATCTGCGCGGCCAGGGGACCGAGCTCAGCGGCCGTGCCGGTCTGCTCGAGCGCGTTGAGCGCCAGACCGAGGTCTTTGGCCATCAGCGCCCCGGCGAATCCGGGTTGATAGTCGCGGTTGGCCGGGCTGGTCGGGACGGGTCCGGGAACCGGGCAGTTGGTGGTGAGCGCCCAGCACTGACCGGATGCCGCAGACGCCACATCGAACAGCGCCTGATTGCTGAGCCCCAGCTTCTCGCCGAGCACGAAGGCTTCGCTGACCGCGATCATCGAGATGCCGAGGATCAGGTTGTTGCAGATCTTGGCGGCTTGACCGGCTCCGGATCCACCGCAGTGCACAGCCCGGCCCGCCATCACGTCGAGGATCGGCTGCGCGGCGGCGAAATCGTCAGGCTCTGCGCCGACCATGAAGGTCAGCGTGCCCGCGGCGGCGCCGCCGACGCCGCCCGAGACCGGAGCGTCCATGCCGCGATGCCCGGCGGCAATAACCAGCTCGCGTGCGGCAATCGCGTCGGCGACATCGATCGTCGAGCTGTCGATAAAGAGGGTGTCCGGGCTG
>JBDUBG010000100.1:0-2957 GCA_040004215.1 Pseudolysinimonas sp.
GCATCTGGTGGGGCGCCGGAACCCGCAAGACCGCGGTCTGGACCGCCGAGCAGGGAATGAACTTGATGAGCTCGACGCTGCTCACCGAAGACACCGGAGTTCCGTTCGATGAGCTGCAGGCCGAGCAGATTCAGCTGTACCGAGATGCCTGGGAAGCCGCGAGGCACGAGCGCGAGCCGCGCGTGTCGGTGAGTCGCAGCATCCTGCCGCTGATCGACGACGAGACCCGGCACTACTTCGGGCTGCGCGCTCAGGCTGACTCGCAGGATCAGGTCGGCTGGCTCGACGGCGGAAACGCGCGCTTCGGCCGCAGCTACATCGGCGAACCAGACAAGATCGCGGAAGAATTGGCTCAGGATGCCGCGGTCCAAGCCGCAGACACCGTGCTGGTCACGGTGCCGAACCAGCTGGGCGTCGAGTTCAACGCGCGCATTCTCGAGTCGATCGCGCGCGATATCCGGCCGTCGATGGGCTGAGAAGTCTCAATGGGCTGAGAAGTCCGGGCTGAGCCTGCCGCCTCATCCCTGGGCTACCGCACGACCTCGACGAAGTGCTCGACCACCGGGAACGGCTCGTAGAAGCGGTGAAGCAGTTCGGCCCAGCGCTCGTATTCGGGTGAGCCGCGGAACCCGACGGTGTGAGCCTCGATCGAATCCCAGGCCACGAGCAGCAGATACTGGCTTGGCGACTCCAGCGATCGAGACAGCGACAGGTCAACGAAGCCGGGCATGGACGAAATGAGTGGCTCGGCCTCGGCGAACGCCGCCTCGAAGCCGGCTTCCTGCCCCGGAATAACCGACAGCACCGCATGCTCGGTAATCATCGACGGCCTTACTGCAGGGCCGAGAACGTCGTCGGCGTCAGAATGGTGTTCGCGACGTTCGCCACGATCTGGCCGTCTGCTTCACTCGCGATGCGGGCGGATATCCAATCGGGATCCGCCTGAAAAGCGTTCCACTTCTGCTCGCGGTCGGCGAGGGAGTCCCAGGCCAACAGGTAGGTGAGTTCTAGGTTGTGGGGACCGATGGTGGTGGTGAAGAATCCGACCTGGCGGATGCCGTGGTTCTCCCAGAATCCGAGCGTCACCTTCTCGAAGCGGGCGAGCAGGGCCGGCATGCGGCCGGGGAGCGCCGTGTAGACGCGGGATTCGTAGATCATGAGTTCATTCTGCCGGGGCGCCGCCCGGCGCGCGCAATTCAGGAAGTGCTGCCAGGTGTTCGGCGAAGAACGCCTCGATGCGCTGCCAGGCATCGGCAGCGGCCTCCGGGTTCGGCCCTGCACCCATGATGCGCTTCGTGAGAAACCGCGCAACGGCGGGACCTGAATCGGCATCGTTGAGGAAGGCGTGGCCGGCATCCGGGTACTCCTTGACGTCGTGCGGGATGCCGTGGGCCGTCAGCACGGTCTCCAACTTGGCCGCGGCACCGGTCAGTGTGCGGTCGCGCCCTCCGTAGCTGCCGACGATCGGACAGGCGTGCTCGAGCGCGTCGTCGAGGTGACGCGGCAGCATCCCGTAGTTGGCCGATGCCGCGTCGAATCCCCGATCGGACGCCGCGGCGAGCGCAAAACCGCCCCCCATGCAGAAGCCGAGCACCCCGGTAACACCGGTCGAGTCTGGTCGCCCGGCCAGCACAGACCGCGCGCTCTCGATATCGACGAAGGCTCGCCCCTGGCCCGACCGGAGCGCACGAAAGGTCGCGCCCAGGCACTTGCGAGGTCCGCCCTCGGTGAAGAGATCCGGCATCAGCGCGAGGTACCCGGCTTCGGCTAGGCGCACCACCTGCCGGCGCATCACGTCGTTGAGTCCGTACGCCTCGTGCACCATGACAACTCCAGGCCACGGGCCCTGTCCGTCTGGCACGGCGAGCACCCCCGTGAGACCTGAACTTCCGCCCTCGACGTCGGGAAGAGAGATGTCGGTAACGGTGACGGTCATGAGCGTCATGGTAGCTCGGCCGATATATAGTTAGCATTTGACAAGTAACGATTTAGTCGAGAACACCCGAAAGAAGAACCGTGTCACGCACCACCTCCCAGCCAGCACACCAGACGACAGAACGCCAGCGCAGCGGGATGTTCCACAAAGATCACCCCAACTACCGGTGGATCGCGCTGAGCAACACCACTCTTGGCATCCTGATGGCGACGATCAACGGCTCGATCGTGCTGATCTCCTTGCCCGCGATCTTCACCGGAATCAAGCTCAACCCGCTCGAGGCCGGCAACGTCAGCTATCTGCTCTGGATGCTGATGGGCTACATCCTCGTCACCGCGGTTCTCGTGGTCAGCTTCGGCCGCCTCGGCGACATCTACGGTCGCGTCCGCATCTACAACTTGGGCTTCGTGATCTTCACGCTGGCGGCCATCGCCCTAGTGTTCGACCCCTACACCGGCGGCACCGGCGCGCTCTGGCTGATCGGATGGCGCGTGGTGCAAGCCGTCGGCGGCTCCATGTTGTTCGCCAACTCGACCGCGATCCTCACCGACGCCTTCCCGCCGAACCGACGTGGATTCGCGATCGGGGTCAATCAGATCGCCGCCATCGCTGGCACCTTCCTCGGACTAGTCGTCGGCGGCGTGCTCGCCTCGATCGACTGGCACCTGATCTTCCTGGTGAGCGTGCCCTTCGGCATTCTGGGAACGATCTGGTCGTACCGCTCGTTGCACGAGGTCTCGGCGCGCAGGGAAGGCACCGTCGACTGGCCAGGCAATATTGTCTTCGCGATCGGACTCACCTCGCTGCTCGCGGGAATCACCTACGGCATCCAGCCATACGGTGACTCGAGCACCGGCTGGGGGAACCCCTGGGTGCTCGGCGGCATCATCGGCGGCATCGCGTTGCTGGTCGTGTTCGTGTTCATCGAGCAGCGCGTTCGATATCCGATGTTCAACCTCCAGCTGTTCCGCATTCGGACCTTCGTGTGGGCCAACCTTGCCGGGTTGCTCGCCTCCATCGG
>JBDUBG010000308.1:0-2956 GCA_040004215.1 Pseudolysinimonas sp.
GCCTGCTCGGAAGCATGAGACGCGGCTCGCAACTGGGTCGCGAGATCCATCGCCGGCTGCACAGACTGAGCCTCGGGCCGCGACAGGTACAGCGGAGCAGGAACCGGAACCGGCGTCCAGCCGGATGCACGCCCCACGGGCGCGGAGACCGTGTCACGTGCGACGGGGGTAGCTGCTTGTGGTCCGGCAACAGAGGCCGCCTGATCCCCACTCGCATCGAGCCGACGCCGCACACTCACCCCCGCAACTCCAAGCGCAGCTCCCCCGGCAAGCACGAACCACGAACCGGGAACGGCTCCTGCCGTGATCACGAGCCAGAGCTGGGCGACAATCGTGATCGTCGCGGCGACCAACAGCAGACTGGCCAGGCGGCGCGCCCGGCGTCGGCGCAGACGTGCACGGTCACCCGACACCGACACCGACACCGCCGGCGTTGCGGCTCGCACCGCGGCGACCTCGCGCTCAGCCAACGCGTTGGCACGCCGTTGCTCTGCGCGGAGCAAACGCTCGTGCCGCGTCGCATCCCGCGAGGTCGCCTCGAGGCGCACCTGGTCTGGGAGTTCCGCCGTCTCGGCCATCACACGCAGTGTTTGCTGCAGCCGGGTCGCCGTCCGCTCGGTGTCGAGGTACTCGCGACGGCGCATCCAGGTCGGCAAGAAGTAGGCGAACCACAAGGCGGCCGCGATGGCGATCATGATCGCCGTTCCTGCCCCCGTCATGTCCATAGGGTCACGCTACGGACCTTCAAGTTGGAGTTGAGGTCGGCGCGCCGCGCGCTGGAGCTATGAGCGGGGGCCATTTCTGGCCGCCGCCGCGACGCCAGCGCCGAGACCCGTCTCGGGCCTCGGGTCAACCTGAGCCCGACCGCAGCGGATGCGCCGCGGCAGCACGGTCGGCTTCTGGCACCAAGCCAGCGCCGGCCGGGACGCGACCGTCTTTCCACCGGCGCAGCACGCCCGTTGGCAGTTCCTCAGCGGTGAGCGCGAAACAGAAGTGGTCACGCCAGTCGCCGTTGATGTGGATGAAGCGACGCCGAAGCCCTTCGTAGCGAAAACCGAGCTTCTCGACGACCCGCAGTGACGGCGCGTTCTCGGGCCTGATGCAGATCTCCATGCGGTGAAGACCCAGCGAGAACAGGCAGTGGTCGGTAGCCAGCGCCACCGAGGTCGGGGTCACGTTGTGTCCCGCAAATCGCTCGGCCACCCAGTAGCCGATCGACGCGGACGACAGCGAGCCGTAGCTGAGCCCCGAGACGTTCAACTGCCCAGCAAATTCCCCCTCATACTCGACAGCAAACGGCACGCCGAATCCAGAGCGCCAGTTGCCCAGCAGGGAGCGGATGCTGGCCCGCGAGTCAAAGCCGATCGGCCCGTGCGGGTTGGTCGCCTCCCACGTGCGCAGCCACGCCCTGTTCGAGATCAGTTCGTGCTCAAGAGCACGGGAGTCGCGCAGCCGAATCGGGCGGATCGTCACCGACCCGTCACGAAGCGTCGGAATGCTCATCATCGTTCGACAGCGTAGCCGCGAACTGTTTCAGCCAGGGCCTGAACTCCGGCCCCAGGTCGTCACGGTCGCTCGCCAGCTGAACAATCGCCTTGAGATAGTCGAGTCGATCGCCGGTGTCGTAGCGGCGTCCACGGAACACAACCCCGAACACGCCGCCGCCCCACTCGGGGCCGGTCGCGAGCTGTTGCAGCGCATCCGTCAACTGGATCTCGCCCCCCTTGCCCGGCTCGGTGGTCTCGAGCACCTCGAAGATCTCGGGGCGCAGCACGTAGCGGCCGATGATCGCCAAGTTCGACGGGGCGGTGCCGGGCGCCGGCTTCTCAACAAGACCCGTGATCCGGACCACGTCGTCCTCGGCTGTTGGCTCAACGGTGGCAACGCCATAGAGGTGAGCGACCGAGGGATCCACCTCGAGGAGTGCGACGACGGTGGTGTTGCGCTGGCCCTGAACCTCCAGCATCCTGCTCAGAAGCGGGTCACGGGAGTCGATAATGTCGTCGCCAAGCAGCACCGCAAACGGTTCGCGCCCGACGTGCATCTTGGCACGAAGCACGGCGTGACCGAGGCCCTTGGGGTCACCTTGACGCACGTAGTGCACGTCGGCGAGGTCGGTGGCGTACTTGACCTTGTTGAGCTTCTCGTCTTCGCCCTTGCTGCGCAGGATGTCTTCGAGCTCGCCGACTCGGTCGAAGTGGTTCTCGAGCGCGGTCTTGTTGCGGCCCGTCACCATCAGCACGTCGGTCAGCCCAGCGGCGGCAGCCTCTTCGACCACGTACTGGATGGCTGGCTTGTCGACAACGGGCAGCATCTCTTTCGGCATCGCCTTGGTCGCCGGCAAGAACCGGGTGCCCAGCCCGGCAACGGGGATGACAGCTTTGGTCACGAGGAAAGCCATGCCCAGAGGCTATCGGTTGGCCCCCACACGCTTCCTAGCGGTCGCCGTAGACTCACAGGGTGGTCGAAGACGTTGAAGCTCGCAAGCGGGCCATGCGTGCCGAGCTTCGCGAGCGCCGCCGCATCAGGCCCCGCGGGGAACGGGCCGCGAACACCGCGGCACTGACCCAGAATCTTGTCGACCTGGTCAGCGACCGTGGCGCCGGTTATCTCGCGGCGTATCTCTCGACCCCCGACGAGCCCGATACCCGCGACTTCTTACAGTGGACGGCTGAGAACGGCATCCGGGTGCTGATCCCGGTATCGCGCACCGACGGCCTGCTCGATTGGGCGCCGTACGACGGCAAGGCTGAAGACACCGATGTATTGGGGATGCCGACGCCGAGCAGTGAGCTGCTCGGACCAATCGCGATCAACGACGTCGACCTGATCTTGGTGCCAGCTGCCTGCGTTGACCGAAGTGGGATGCGCATGGGCTGGGGCATGGGCTACTTCGACAAGACGCTGGGAAGCATGGAAGCCTGCCCACCCATCTATGCTGTGATCTTCGACGATG
>JBDUBG010000264.1:0-2956 GCA_040004215.1 Pseudolysinimonas sp.
GGTCAACGTGAGAGCGACTGGATCGCGCCCGGCCTGGTCGAGGCGCCGCTGACGTTCGCCTTTGCCGGCTTCACGGTTGGGCTGCAGACCTGTTACGACCTGCGCTTTCCCGAGGTGACTCGGCAGCTCATTGATGCGGGCGTCGACCTCGTGTTGGTGCCGAGCGAATGGGTGCGCGGCCCGCTCAAAGAGGCGCACTGGCGCACCCTGGCTACGGCGCGTGCGATCGAGAACACGATCTACCTAGCAGCCGCGGACCACACCCCGCCCATCGGCGTGGGCAACAGCATGATTATCGACCCGATGGGCGTCGAGTTGGCCGGTCTCGGCGAGGAGGTCGGCACTGCTGTGGCGTGGATCACTCCCGAGCGCATCGCCGAGGTGCGGCGGGTCAACCCCGCGCTGCAGTTGCGGCGGTTCGCTGTCGTTCCGCGCTGAACCGCCGAGCCCGAACCGCGGAGCGCGGTCGGTCTCTCATCCGCAGTCGTCGCATTCGTCGATAAGGGGCTCGTCGGCACTCCGAGTGTCACCATCAGCCAGCCGGGTTGCCCAGTCGATGAAGGCGGCCTTTCCTGCAGCGGTGTCGAGCGCGTCGGTGTCGACCGAGCGCTCGAGCAGCACTGTGAGCCCGACGATCAGATGGTCGAGTTCTTCGTGGGGAGCAGTGAGGGCAGCGCCGAACGAGACAGCCCTGATGACGGCAGATAGCGAGGCGGAGTCGACGTCGTGGCGCACCATTCCGAGCCGCTTCATGGTGTCGATGAACTCCGAACTGACCCCCAACCGTGGCATGTAGTCGAAGCCGAAGGAACTGCGGATGATCGTATTGAGCGCGACCGGATCGGTGAGGTACAGCTGCCGGGCGAGCGGCCGTTCGTGCACGGCGCCGAGAACGTGGCGGTAGATGTGCGACAGCAACCCGCCTCGTGGGTCGCGATCCATATGGTCGACGATGACGGTGAACAGGCCGCGTAGTTCGCGGTTGAGCATGCCGACGAAGAGCTCCCCGGGCGAACTGAAAAGTTGCTGGAGTTGATCTTCGGTGATGCTCGCGTGGGCCGCGATCTCGCGGAAGTTCGCCGACTCGAATCCGTCGTTGAGAACGATGGTGGATGCCGCGTCAAGAACAGTATCGACGTCAACTGGCTCGGCCACGGTCGTCACCTTACTTGTTGAGCACTCGACAGCTTTTCAGCCAGCATAGGGCGGCAGGACGACCCGTCTGTCCACCCCAGCCAACTGAACGGCCGCGCGTTCGAGCACGTCGGTGCGCTTGCAGAAGGCGAAGCGCACCAGCGAGCGGTATGCGTCATGGCGTTCTGGGCGAACGAAAGCCGTGAGAGGAATGCCGACCACGCCAGCGAGCTGCGGCAACTGGCGGCAGAACTCAACGGCGTCGTCGAATCCGAGGGGAGCCGCGTCGGCGATCAAGAAATACGAGCCGCTGGGTCTGCTGACCTCGAACCCGGCGCGACGCAACCCGACGCCGAGCAGGTCGCGTTTGGCGGTGAGGGTGGCTGCGACATCCGCGAAGTAGCTGTCAGGCAACGAGAGTCCGAGCGCGATGGCCGGCTGAAACGGCGCTCCGTTCACATAGGTCAAGAACTGCTTGACAGCCAGGATGGAGTCAACGAGGCTTGCGGGCGCGATGAGCCAGCCGATCTTCCAGCCAGTGAGGCTGAACGTCTTGCCTGCGCTGCTGATCGTGATGGTGCGCTCGCGGGCACCCGGCAATGTTGAGATGGGGATGTGCTCGACGCCGAATGTGAGGTGCTCATAGACCTCATCGGTCACGATGAGAGCGTCGTGCTGGTGGGCGAGCTCGACGATGAGTTCGAGAGTCGACCGGTCGAGCACTGTGCCAGTCGGGTTGTGCGGCGAGTTGATGAGGATGATGCGGGTGCGGTGGGTGACGGCATCCCGCAGCTCGTCGAGATCCGGCCGAAAGTCGGGCGCGCGCAGCGGCACGGTCACGTGGGTTGCCCCCGCCAGCGCGATCATCGCCGCGTATGAGTCATAGAACGGCTCGAGTGTGACGACCTCGTCGCCGGGCTCGAGGAGGGCGAGCAAGGTCGCGGCGATCGCCTCTGTGGCACCGGCGGTGACGAGAATCTCGCGATCGGGGTCGATCGTCAGACCGTAGAAGCGGTGCTGGTGGCGCGCGATCGCCTCACGCAATTCGGGGATGCCGCGACCCGGTGGATACTGGTTCGCCCCAGAGTCGATCGCGAGCTTGGCGGCGTTTCGCACGGCCTCTGGGCCGTCCTCATCGGGGAATCCCTGACCCAAGTTGATCGCACCGGTACTCTCGGCCAGCGCAGACATCTCGGCGAAGATCGTCGGCCGCAACTGACCATCGTCGGAGAGCAGCATCGCGCCGCGCGCCGCGCGAACCCAGGCGCCAGAAACGGTCATGGGTGCCACGGTACCGGTGTCACGTGGTGGTGGTTTCGCGCGAAGCGTGCACAGTGACTGGCGAGAGTGGTCCTCGAGCCGCCCACGAGCTCCGCGGCCCGCCCCGCCAGACGTTGGGCACGCTCGGGTCGTTGGCTTCCTATCCTTCATGCAGGGTTGCCCCCGAGGTTGTGGATTCCGGATGCCGCATCCCGGCCCCGTGCCCTACCGTCGTGGGTATGCGCACCGGTCCCTTCCTCGTCGCTGCGCTGCTGCTGCTCGCGCTCGGAGGATGCGTGCCGACTGGCACTCACGTGAGCGACTCGCCGAGCGCCAGTGCAACCCCCGTGTTCGCGTCTGATGCGGAGGCGTTGGCGGCCGCCGAGAAGGCGTACGCCGCGTACTTGAAGGTGTCGGATCAGATCCTCAATGAGGGTGGCGAGGATCCAACTCGACTACTCGGAGTCGCGACTTCTTCCGCGTACGACACCGAGTCAAAAGGGTATAGCTCCGCGCGCGACAGGGGCTGGCACAGCGTTGGTACGTCCCGATTCACCAATAT
>JBDUBG010000072.1:0-2956 GCA_040004215.1 Pseudolysinimonas sp.
GGCGCTGCGGTCGTTCCTGGCGCTCAGCACCTTCCTCGCCACGATGACGGTCGCAGTGATCGGCACTATCGTCGCCGATCGTATGAGCGCGCCCCTTTTGCGTGTCGTCGCCGCGGAAGTATTGCACCCGCGTCGCTATCCCGGAGCACGTGTGATGGACGTCGGCTGGCCGATGTTTGCCCAGATACTTGCCGCGCCCCTGTCCCTCACGCTTCCGCGCTACATCCTTGCCCAGTCCGCGACGCACGAGCAGCTGGCCCAGTACGCGCTCGCTGGACAAGTGTTCTTCGCGCTGCAGGCGTTGATCGGCGCGGCTGGCATCACGCTCTGGCCTGCTTTCGCACAAGCCAGGGCCGCTGGCAACATCACCCGCGGTCCGTTCCTCCTTTCGTTGATCTTCGGCGGAGCAGCCGCGGGAGTCTCGCTGTTCGTGCTGTTGATTGGACCGTGGTTTTTCGCGATCGTCTCGAAGAACGAGGTCACGGTGGATGCGGCCGTCGTGCTTGCTTTCGGTCTCATGATCACGTGTCAGGCGTTCCTTTATCCGCTTGGCATGTTCATCATGGACAAGCCGGGAATCCGCTTCCAAGTGGCACCCGCCCTGCTGATGGCCGCCTCCACTGTGGTTCTCTCCATCCTCTGGGCGCCGTCGCTCGGGGTCGTCGGGCCACTTCTCGCCAACGCAGTATCGGTGGCTGTGTTCCAACTAGCACCCTTTGCCATTTACATCCGTCGCAACAGGGCCCGGCTCTATGGTCACCAGCCGCCGGTGGTCACCGCGGCGTAAGCGAGGTCTGTGCCCCTAGGTCAAAGCGGGAACTCACCAGTTTGGAGTCTCCGCGATGTCGCTTCCCCTCGACCAACCACAGGGAGACGGCCAGGCCGCCCGCGAACCAGACGAACATTCCGTACTGAGTGATGAATGCGACGCTGAACATCGCCGGAATCTGCGCGACGAGCGCGATTGAGCCAGCATTTGCGCGTCCGCGAATCAGCACCGAGACGACTGCCGTCAGGATGAGGACGACAACCAGGAGAGCCGCAATGATTCCGAAGCGCAAAGCGATCACGAGCAGCGCATTGTCGACGGAATCCGCGAATGCACCGAGATAGGTGCCGTCCGCAGTGATGACCGAGAAATCGGTGGACGAGCCGAACCACGCCAGGTGCGGCACCAACTGAAACAGGTCCCCTCGATACGCCGCACTACCCGAGGCTTCCGTGCCGGCATCCAGGAACACTTCGCTCAGGAACGGAATGACGAGGATCGCTCCCACCGCTGCGACGATGACGATCACGGCGCGCGCGACCCGGCTCAAACGGGTTCCCAAGACGACGGACAATCCGACCGTGATCACGACACCGACCAGACCGATCCGACTAAAGGTGACCACGATAGCGGACAGAATCAGGAGGAGGGCAAGCAGCTTGACTGCCGTGCGAAGCGATGAAGCCAACAGGAACGCGGTCGCCATGGCGAGACTCGCCCCGAGAGCGATCGAGTGTCCGAACGCGCCCTCGGCACGAAGGAACCCGCCCCGGTACTGCAGGGGTCCCCAGATGGCGTAGGAAGGGCCGAGAGCGGGCAGCTCGACAAAGAGGTTGCGACCGGTCGCGAACTCGAGGAGCGCAAACACGGCAGCCGCGACAGCCAACGCCGCGATAGCTCGGTACACGAAACCGGCTCTCACTCGGCTCAGCACCAGCCGACCCCAGATGTAGGGTACGACCCACTCGAGAAGGACAACTACGGTAGCGGAGAAACTTGCCCGCCCCAGCGCCAAGAGCAGCACGCACAGTGCAGCGAACACCAGAACGAGAGCGTCGGGCGCCGCCCACCGGACTCGTCCGAGGCTCGCGACGATGGCAACCAACGTCACCACCGTGATCGCAGCCCAGAAGAAGCTGACCGTGGCGCCGATCCAGACCGGAACGAAAAACAGAACGATGCCCCACGCAACGAATGCCAGCCGTGGCATGGCGCGGAAGACCAGGATGGTCACCAGCAAGCCGCTCACGCCTAATATGGCGAGGCCCGACGTACCGAGGCCAGACCCGCTCATGTTGCCTCCTTCGGCCCGGACGAGCCTGTCACCAGTGTGCCAGGCTCGTCCGATCGCAGGTCAATTGGGCTTCGTGACCAGGTAGCTGCTGAAACCGATGACGGCGGTGGAAGTCGAGGAGCCCGAGCGAGCTGCGTGGAGTCCCACATAGCCCGACGCCTGAAGAGCCGCGCTGGAGTCCGTGACAGTCAGCTGCGCCGCAACCGGCTCCGAGGTCCCGACCCGCCACACCTTCGCTGTGATCGTCGTCGGGCTCGTACCCGTGACGCTCACTTTCAAGTTGAACGAGTCACCCGCGGCGCGCGTGATGCCCGGCAGCTGGATGGACTGCAGTGCCGTCCCACCGTGTTGGATGACCAACCAGATGCTGCCGTTTGAGTTCAACCAGACACGCGTTGTGTAGTTGTCATTCGGGTTCGTCATCTGACGCGCGATCACACCCGCGTACGCACTCCCGGTCGAGGGAGCCGCATCCAAGGAGAACACCACCGACGTGACAGTGTCTTGCGCCTTCGCAGTGGTCAGCATCATATTGCGCGTGTTTCCCGGCGTCAGAGTGAGCACACCCGTTCCACTGGTCACCGACGCGGCAGACGCCGCACCCGCCACCACCGAATAGGTACCGCCAGAATCAGCAGAACCCCAACCGCCCGACACAGACCGACCGAAATCATCTTTCGCCACCTGTGTGGAGGGCACCGGAGACGTCACAACGACCGGTTGCGTAATGGTTCCGGTGAGCCCTCCGTTATCGGTGACGGTGAGGACCACCTGGTACGTGCCCGCCACGGCGTAGCTGTGAGTGGCGGTCTTTCCTGTTCCCGCTGCAGTCCCGTCGGCCCAGTTCCACGAGTACGACGAGATGGTGCCGTCGCTGTCGACCGAGGCCGACC
>JBDUBG010000084.1:0-9886 GCA_040004215.1 Pseudolysinimonas sp.
TGAGCTCGCGATGCTGGTCGTGAACCACGCTGGACAGGATGCCGCGTTCCAGTTCCCGTCGCCGAATGCGGCCCTCGACGCGGCACGCGAGTGGGCACTCGAGGCGCCGCGGCGTGCGGTGCTGGTGACCGGATCGATCACCCTGGTGGGCGAGGCAATGGCCCGTGCTGTTGCGGAGGGCTGGAAGTGACCGACGAGAGTTCCCCGCCCTCGCCGAAGCCTCGCCGCCGCCGCAGTACCACCGAGAGTCTGCTCTCGATTGTGCTGCTGCTTGAGGCGATCCTCCTGTTCTTCGTGGTTCTCGCCCTCTTCGGTCTGAAGACGCTGTCGCCCCCGCTCGCCTTCGGAGGGGGAGCGGCCTTCGTCGTCGTGATTCTGCTGACGATCGCGCTGCTGCGCTGGCCGATCGGGGTCGTGATCGGTTGGATCATCCAGGCAGCGCTGATTGCTCTCGGTGTGCTCAATCCCGTCATCTACGTTGTCGGAGCCGGCTTCGCTGCATTCTGGATCTGGTGCTTCGTGCGCGGCCGTCAGATCGACCGCAAGCGCCGCGAATACCAGGCGGCCCATCCGGTCGCCGCACTCACTGAGCCCAACCCATCTGAAGGAGACACCCCATGACCACCGCTGTCGAACAGACCGAAGAGACCCTTGTGATCGTCAAGCCCGACGGCGTCGCGCGCAACCTGACCGGCGAGATCCTGCGCCGCATCGAGGCGAAGGGCTACCAACTCGTTGACCTCAGGATGCTGCAGGCCGACCGTGACCTGTTGGCACAGCACTACGCCGAACACGAGGGCAAGCCGTTTTACGAGCCGCTGATGGAGTTCATGCAGAGTGGCCCGGTGGTCGCGATCCGCGTCACCGGCAACCGGGTGATTGAGGGTTTTCGCGCGCTGGCCGGCACCACCGATCCGACGAGCGCGGCGCCCGGAACCATTCGCGGCGATCTGGGTCGCGACTGGGGTCTCGCTGTTCAGCACAACCTCGTGCACGGCAGCGACGCGCCGGAGTCGGCGCAGCGTGAACTCGCGCTCTGGTTTGCCTGAGCGTGACTGCTCAACCGGCTGAGGCCTTCTTGACGAAGGACTCGAAAACGGAAGCATCATTGATCGAGCCGGTATAGAACTGGCCGTTGACGAAGATGGTGGGTGTTCCCTGTCGCCCGGTCACCGGGTTGACGAATGAGCCGTTCGACGTGAACCGCCCCGATGCGGCTGTCACCCAGCTATCAAAAGTCAGCCCCTTGATGCAGGCGTCGACGTTCGAATCGCGCACCCCGGCGTGGTGAATCACCGCGATGATTTGATCGTTCGTCAGACCCGTTGAGGTTTCGGCTGGCTGCCTGGCGTACATCTCATCCTGAACAGTCAGAAACGCGTCAGGGTCGAGGTCGGCGACGCAGGCCGCCGCATTATTCGCACGCTGTGAGTACTGCGAGCCCTGGTACAGCTGGTTCAGGATCGCGATGGGCCGAACTTCGAGCGTCGCCTTGCCGCTGGCGACCTGATCCTCGATCCAGTGGGAGTTGGTGGTTTCGAATGCCTTGCACGCTGAGCACGACCAGTCGACGTAGCTGATGATCTGAGCGGGACCACTCGGCGATGCCGCCGCCGACGGCAACTGCTTCGGCTTCAACGCCGCTGTTCTGGTCGCGACAGCTGTGCCGTCTCTTCCGGTGAACAGGATGCCATCGGTGACCATGTTCTTCGGCCCCACCGTGGTCTGCGGAGCGGGTCCGCTCATCGACACCACGAGCACGACCACCGCCACGATCGCCAGCACGACCACTGTGACCCCGCTGGGAATCAGCCAGCGCCGCAGCTTGTCCTGGCGCGCTTGCTTCTCGCGTGCCATCCGAGCCTGCTCGCGGGCGGCCTCGCGCTTGTCGCCCTTGCTGGCGCGGGAATCTGGCACCGATCAGCCCGCCAGTGCCTGCTGCACGAAGTCAGAGAATGCACTGCCATCTGTGAGGCTGCCCTGGTACTGCTGGCCGTTGACGAGAATGGTGGGAGTGCCCGTCACAGCCGCGACCTTGGTATTGGGCAACGGGCCGTTGATCGCTCGGTCCTTGGCCGAGGCTACCCACGACTTGAAGGTGAGGCCGCCGATGCACTTGTCGACGTCGCCGTTCTTCAACCCAGCGCCATGCACCAGGCTCACCAGCTGGCTGTTGGTCAGCCCTGCGGTGTTCTCTTGCGGCTGTCCGGCGTACATGGCCCCCATGACGGCGTAGAAGCTGTCTGGGGCGAAGTTAGCGACGCAGGCGCCCACGTTGTTGGCACGGGTCGAATAGAGCGACCCCGGAGTGAAGTGACTGTCGAGGATGGCGATCGGGTGCACCTCAAGGGTGGCGGTTCCCCGCTCGACAAGGCTCTTGATCGTGGCGGAGTTGGTCGCTTCGAACGCCTGGCACGCCGGGCAGGCGAAGTCGACGTAGGTGACGATGTGTGCGACTCCGTCACTCGGCTGGCTGTGGGGTTTTGGGGAACTGCTGGGCTGCACGGCACCCGTCTTCGTCGCGACCATCTTGCCGTTGGACCCGGTGAACAGGATGCCGTCGCTGATCATGTTCTTCGGCCCGGCCGCCGACTGCGGTGGCGGAGCAGAGGTGGTCACGACCAGAACGACGATCGCGACGATCGCGAGCACCACGACGGTGACGGAGGTCGGGATCAGCCACCGGCGCATGCGCTCCTGCCGCTTCTGCTTCTCGCGAGTGACGCGAGCCAACTCGCGGGCTGCATCGCGCTTGTCGTTCTTGGATAGACGCTCATCTGGCACGGGCTGAACCTATTGGTTTCGAGTCGGAGATTGCTGGATGTCGGCTGAGTGGCGGCCAACCGGGTGGCAATCAGAGATGGGCAAGGACGTCCAACCGCAACTGGGCGACTACGGCCACGATCAGGTAGCTGATCACCGTGATGGGAATGATCCAGGGCCGAAGGGCGGTACCAACTCGTCGGAGGCCGCCGCCGTAGACCCCTTCGGCAAGGTTCCGGATCGTCACCGCCCAGAACAGCGGGATCGTCGCCGCCCACACGACCATGCACCACGGGCAGAGCGTGTTGAGGTCGAAGATGCTCTGGCCCATCAGCCAGATGACGAAGGCGAGCGCGCCGGCGATCCCGAGGTTGAAGATGATCCAGTACCAGCGTGCGAACTGTGCGCCGGCGAGAAGAGAGACGCCGACCGCGATCACTGCCGCGAACCCGCCGAGGCCGATGATCGGGTTCGGAAAGCCGAATGCTGAGCCCTGCGGAGAGTTCAGATTGGCCGTGCACTGCACGATGAGGCTGAAGTCACAGCTGAGCGGCGCCTTCGGATGCTCGTATGCAAGAAATTTGTCGAGCGTCAGATTGAAGGCCGCCCACCAACCGGCGGCGCCCGCGACAACCAGAAAGATCGCCAGAATCCAGGGGCGGCGGGGCGCGGTCACGAGGTCGGTCACGGCCCGATTATTGCAACGTGGGGGTGAGGAAACGCCGACAATCGCGTCGACGTGCGATAATTGGTGAGAAGTCGTTACGAGCCGCGCTCGCGACGACACCACATACAGCTTGACCGGGTCCCTCCGGGCCACGAGCGCACAACGTGTGCAGCACGTGTCGAATAGCCAGTTTCGAAGCGCAGGATTGCGAACCGCAGTTGACGCGCCGCGCCGTGACAGGGCGCAAACCCCAGAATTTGCGACATCGCGAAAGCGGTGAGCGCACGAGAGTACCCGGCATGGCGCGGCCATCGCCCGGACGAGGAGTGCACCAGAAATGGTGAAAGACACACGTTCAGAGAACTCGAATCCCGACGACGCCGGGTCGCCAGCTGCTGGCAAAGCACCCGAGAAGACCCGGCGCGGCCTCCTCAGGCGGGCCACAGCAGCGAAGAGCGCAGCGGCCCACGTGAATGCCAGCTCCGAGATCGTGCTCGACTCGGCACCGGATGCCGCGGCTCCGGCCAAGCCGAAACGCGGGGGCGGCAGGGGCAAGAAGGGTGATGCCACGCCGGAGTCCGCGGCATCCACCAGTCCTGTTGACGCGCCACCAGTTGCACCTGCCTCGGCCGCACCGAGCCGCGCTGGCCGCGGGTCGATTGCCCCGCTGCTGTTCCAGGCGCCCGATCTGCCGACGCCGTCTCCTGAGGCGATGGTCCGCACACAGAACCCGCGTGGTGGGGGAGCTCCCGAGTCTGACGATGACGGTGGTGCTGCCACGACCCGCCGTCGCACGCGTCGGCGCTCCGGTGATGCACCGCGCGAGGGCGAAGATGCCCCGAACACGACCGTGCGGGTGCGCCAGCCGCGCCAGCAGCAGGAGCCCAAGCTCATCACCGAGCCGCAGCGCATCAAGGGCTCGACTCGGCTTGAGGCGAAGAAGCAGCGCCGCCGCGATGGCCGCGATGCTGGACGCCGCCGCCCCGTCGTCACCGAGGCAGAGTTTCTCGCTCGCCGCGAGAGCGTCGACCGGGTGATGGTCGTTCGCAGCAAGTTTGGGCGCATTCAGATTGGCGTGCTCGAAGATGGCGTGCTGGTGGAGCACTACGTGGCTCGTGCCGCGGATGCCAGCTTGATCGGCAACGTCTACCTCGGGCGCGTGCAGAACGTGCTGCCGAGCATGGAGGCGGCGTTCGTCGACATCGGCCGTGGCCGCAACGCCGTGCTGTACTCCGGTGAGGTCGACTGGGAGGCGGCAGCGGCCGCCGCAGACGAAGCAGGTCGCGATGGCAAGAACCAGGCGCGCCGCATTGAGCTCGCGCTCAAGCCCGGCGATCGGGTGCTGGTACAAGTCACCAAAGACCCGGTGGGGCACAAGGGAGCACGGCTCACCAGCCAGGTCAGCTTGCCCGGCCGTTACCTGGTCTACGTGCCGAACGGCTCGATGAACGGGATCAGCCGCAAGCTGCCAGACACCGAGCGTGCGCGCCTGAAGAAGATCCTCAAAGAGGTGCTCCCCGATGACGCCGGCGTGATCGTGCGCACCGCGGCAGAGGGAGCAACCGAAGAGCAGTTGACGCTCGACGTGCAGCGACTCACCAGCCAGTGGGCCGAGATCTACCACGCAGTCGAGACGCAGCAGGCACCAGCACTGCTGCACAGCGAGCCTGACCTGTTGATCAAGATCGTCCGCGATGTTTTCAACGAAGACTTCCAGAAGCTGGTCATTGAGGGCGACGATGCGCTCGACACCATCTCGGGCTACGTCGGCGCTGTCGCGCCCGACCTGGTCGAGCGGATCGAGAGATACGAATCCAACGTCGACTCCTTCGATCAGTACCGCATCGCGGAGCAAATCGAGAAAGCCTTGGAGCGCAAGGTCTGGCTGCCATCCGGAGGCTCGCTGATCGTCGATCGCACCGAGGCCATGACCGTCATCGATGTCAACACCGGCAAGTTCGTCGGCACCGGTGGCAACCTCGAAGAGACGGTCACCAAGAACAACCTCGAGGCGGCGGAAGAGATCGTCCGTCAGCTCCGGCTGCGCGACATCGGCGGCATCATCGTGGTCGACTTCATCGACATGGTGCTCGAAAGCAACCGTGACCTCGTGCTGCGTCGTGTTGTCGAATGCCTGAGTCGCGACCGCACCAAGCACCAGGTGGCCGAGGTCACCAGCCTCGGACTCATCCAGATGACTCGCAAGAAGTTGGGCCTCGGGCTCGTCGAATCGTTCAGCGAGAACTGCGAGGTCTGCGCGGGGCGTGGCATCGTCATCCATCATGACCCGGTCTTCAAGCACCGCTCGGCTGAGCCGATGGGATCGTCGAGCTCGCAGAACGGCGCGGCGTCGTCGCGTGGTCGGCGCGGACGCGGTGGCGCGGGCGGCGGGCAATCGACCCAGAGTTCTGTCAAGAACGGCGTTGGTTCGACCGGCACCCACGCGATCACCGAGGACGTGCGCAATGCCCTCGCTCAGATCGCTAAGAGCACGGTTCCGCACACAGAGCATGAGCGCTCGCAGATCGACGCCGAGGCGCCGAGCGGCATCGTCACGAGCCAGGTGCAGAGCTCAGTCGTCGCGGCAGACGCGGCTGTCGAGATTCTGGACATCGCGGTCCCGATCGCCAAGGGAACACGCTCGTCTCGTCGGATCAGCACTCAGGATGCCGAGCAGATCCTTGGTTCGGTACTCGAGGCTCTTCCCGAGCCCAAGCAGCCGGGGCAAGGGCGTG
Organism: Pseudolysinimonas sp.; assembly: GCA_040004215.1. Taxonomy (GTDB): domain Bacteria; phylum Actinomycetota; class Actinomycetes; order Actinomycetales; family Microbacteriaceae; genus Lysinimonas. Next base: position 6,166 of record JBDUBG010000084.1, read on the forward strand.
TGCGCGGCTCGCGCCGTGCTTCGAGCGCGGGCGCGGTCGTCACTCCCTCCGAGAGCGTCAACTAGTCGCGCCGCCGCCGCGCCGGTCGGCGGAATGTGTTCGATCTCTGGGTGAAGCGCCACAGACCCCTCTCCGGCGCGACGGAACCCCGTCCGCTGGGGTCCGTCGGACCGTAGAGGGGTCTCGCGCGGGGGAGACGTGGATCAGCCAGCGGCCAGGCGCTTCTTCTGCGCTTGGGTGACGCGCAGCCCGGCCTGCTGCAAGCGGCGAAGAAGTTCGCGTCCGCTGACCGGGACGGCGCCGAGCTCGATGACGGCGTCGCGGCGCTCCAGCGGCACGTCGTAGTGATCGTGATCGAAGCCGCGCTCGGGCATCCCCGCGCGTCGTGCGAAAGAATGAAGCTCATCCAGCGAAGAATCGCTCACCAGGTGAGCCCAGACGGTGCCGTGCGCCGGCCAAATGGCCTCGTCGATCAGCACAGTCATTCGCTGATCATAAAACGCGGGAGGTATGGATGTCCGAGACCCTTACGAAGGCGATGAAACGGCCAGGGGTGTTCCCGGCCTTCCTTGCCGGCCTCGGTGTGTTCGCCGCGCTCGTGGTGATCGGGTTCTTGCAATCGCTGTTCTCGACCTTGGGCTTCGTCGCCTCAGCCCCGGCGGGTCATGACTATGCCGGGCAGCTCTGGTTTGCGCAACTGGTGAGCTCGTTGACCGGTTCGCTGCCCTTCGCCGTCGGCGTCTTCCTCAGCTTCTGGCAGCTCGCGCCGATCGCCCCCAGCCTGCGGCTGGCTCATGTGGTGACGCGCTCGATTCTCGCGTCTCTGCTGGGCGGGGCCGCGATGTGGGTGGTATTCGTGATCGCCCAGGTGCTCGTCGACATTTCGCAGGCGCCCTTCTCCTTTCACGCGGTCGAGGTGTTCGGCAGGCTGGGGCCGGACGCCCTGCAGTCACTGTTCCGGGCGCTGGCGGTCACCACCGGGTACCTGCCGGTGGCCGTTTTGGCGGGGATTTTGCTCTGGGGATGGCTTCAGCGGCATCCTCTCGAGAGGGCAGTGCACGGCGCGCTTGACGAGGTTTGACCCGTCCCCGATTTTCCGGGTATTGTTGACCCTTGGTGCGCGCTGGGCTCAGCCCGCGATCTTGCACCGAGACTTCCATTTCAGTTAGGAACACTCGTGGTTTACGCAATCGTGCGCGCCGGTGGGCGGCAAGAGAAGGTCGAGGTCGGCACGATCGTCGTTCTCGATCGCATCAAGGCCGACAAAGATGGCAACATTCAGCTGTCACCGGTGCTTCTGGTCGATGGTGACACCATCACCCACGACGCCAAGGCGCTCGCAAAGGTGACGGTCACTGCTGAGGTCATCACCGACCTGCGCGGCCCGAAGATCGTCATTCAGAAGTTCAAGAACAAGACCGGGTACAAGAAGCGCCAGGGTTTCCGCGCTGACCTGACTCGTGTCAAGATCACCGGCATCAAGTAAGGGCTGACAGACATGGCACACAAAAAGGGCGCGTCATCGAGCCGCAACGGTCGTGATTCGAACGCGCAGTACCTCGGCGTCAAGCGTTTCGGCGGCCAGGTCGTTAAGGCCGGCGAGATCATCGTCCGTCAGCGCGGCACTCACTTCCACCCCGGTGTGAACGTCGGTCGTGGCGGCGACGACACCCTGTTCGCCCTCGCGGCGGGCGCGGTTCAGTTCGGCGCCAAGGGCGGCCGCAAGGTCGTCAACATCGTCGAGGCGTAACACCCTCAGGCTCTCTCGAGCCATCCGCGCGAGCGAGCTTCGGCTCGCTCGACGCAGTTAACGCAGCAGGAGGAACGACTCATGGCGACATTCGTCGACCAAGTGACGCTCCACCTACGCGCCGGTCACGGCGGTAACGGCTGTGTCTCGGTCAAGCGAGAGAAGTTCAAGCCGCTGGCCGGCCCCGATGGTGGCAATGGCGGTCATGGTGGAGACATCATTCTGGTTGCTGATGCGCAGGTCACCACGTTGCTCGGCTACCACCGCTCTCCTCACCGGTCGAGCGGCAATGGCGGCCCGGGCATGGGCGACCATCGCAGTGGCTACGCGGGCGAGACGCTCGTGCTGCCCGTGCCGGTCGGCACCGTCGTGTCGTCAGGAGACGGCGAGGTGCTCATCGACTTCGATCAACCCGGTCTCGAACTCATCGTCGCTCCCGGTGGTCAAGGTGGCCTGGGCAACGCTGCCCTCGCCAACACGAAACGCAAAGCGCCCGGCTTCGCGCTGCTCGGCACTGAGGGCTGGGACGGCGACATCCGCCTCGAGCTGAAGACGGTCGCCGATGTCGCGCTCGTCGGTTATCCCAGCGCCGGCAAGTCGAGCCTGGTAGCCGCCATGAGCGCCGCGAAGCCCAAGATCGCGGACTATCCCTTCACCACCCTGCACCCCAATCTCGGGGTCGTTGAGTCGGGCGAGACGCGCTACACGATCGCCGACGTCCCCGGCCTGATCGAGGGCGCCAGCGAGGGCAAGGGACTTGGGCTGGAGTTCTTGCGCCACGTTGAGCGCTGCAGCGGCCTGCTGCACGTGCTTGATTGCGGAACTCTCGATCCCGGTCGCGATCCGATCAGTGACCTGGAGGAGCTTGACGCCTACCCGGTCCCAGAGGGCCAGCTGCCACTGCTTGAGCGTCCGCAACTGATCGCGCTCAACAAGATCGATGTGCCAGACGGGCGCGAGCTGGCCGACTTCGTGAAACCCGCCCTCGAGGAGCGCGGCTATCGGGTGTTCGAGATCTCTGCGGTGAGCCGCGAGGGGCTGCGCGAGTTGTCTTTCGCACTGGCAGAACTGGTGGAGGCCGACCGCGCTGTTAAGGCGGCGATGCCCGTTCAGCAGAGGATTGTCATCCGCCCGCGCGCCGTCAACGAACCCGACTTCGTGATCAAAGTCGAGGGCGGCACAGAGCCGCTCTACCGGATCATCGGAGACAAGCCAGAACGCTGGCTGCAGCAAACCGACTTCACGAACGATGAGGCCGTCGGGTTCTTCGCCGACCGTCTGGCCAAGCTGGGCGTGGAAGACGGGCTCTTCAAGGCTGGTGCATTGCCCGGCTCGACCGTCATGATCGGCGCCGGTGCGGGGGTCGTCTTCGACTGGGAGCCCACGCTCACCTCGGCAGCCGAACTGATCACAAGCCCGCGTGGCACCGACGCGCGGTTCGACGACAATCGTCGCGCCACTCGGGGTCAGCGTCGAGAAGAATACTTCGAACGGATGGATGCCAAGGCCGCCGCCCGCGCAGAACTCGCCGCCGAGCGCGAGGCGGGCGACGGGCGCGAAGACGCCGGCACCTGGGACAGCTCCGACCCCGACGAAGAGGACGCCGAATGACCGACGCCCAGGCCGCCGAGCGGCGCTCTGCTGTCGTCGGTGCCAAACGCATCGTGGTGAAGGTCGGCTCCTCGTCGATCAGCGGCGCCAACGTCGACCAGATCGGGCCGCTCGTTGACGCGCTCGCCGCGACGCATGCGCGGGGGGCTGAGGTCATCCTGGTGTCGTCCGGCGCGATCGCGACCGGCATGCCGTACCTCAAGCTCGACTCCCGACCCACCGATCTCGCCACGCAGCAGGCGGCGGCTGCCGTCGGCCAGAACGTGCTGATCTACCGCTACCAGGACAGCCTCGACCGGTTCAAGATCGTCGCGGGTCAGGTGCTGCTCACCGCGGGCGACCTCGAGAATCCGACGCATC
>JBDUBG010000443.1:0-2943 GCA_040004215.1 Pseudolysinimonas sp.
CCTGCCCGACGATGACGTGCATCTCACGGCCCAGGCCGGAATCGCTCAGCAGCTCCTGCACGTCGAGCAGACGGCACTGCTCGCCGTTGATCGCGTACTCGCTGCCGCCGTTGCGAAACAGCGTGCGCGAGATGGTGACTTCGCTGTAGTCGATCGGCAGCGCGCCATCCGCGTTGTCGATGGTCAGCAGCACTTCTGCACGGCCGAGCGGACCCTTTGTCGCCGTGCCGGCGAAGATGACGTCTTCCATTTTGCCGCCGCGCAGGGTCTTGGCTCCCTGCTCGCCCATTACCCAGGCCAGGGCGTCGACCACGTTCGACTTGCCAGAACCGTTCGGCCCCACCACTGCCGTGACGCCCGGTTCGAAGGCAAAGGTGGTGGGTTGCGCGAACGACTTGAAGCCCTTGAGGGTCAGGCTCTTCAGATACACGCCGACCTCCGTCCGCTTCTCCGCCGGTGCACGGATCTACGGTACCGGGTGCGATGCTGAGGCAACGCGCCGCCGTACTCATCTCGGCGTACGACGTTTGATCGTGAGATTTGTCATCGTCGATCGATGACAGGCGCCGTGGGCACCGGATGCCGCGGCTCGCGACGATGGAGGCATGACCACTTCCTTCGCTGACCCGAGTTCGGGCGACACCGGTCCCGTGCCCGCGATCCGCTTGCACGGACTCACCAAGCGGTTCGGCAGCCTCACCGCCGTCGACAACCTGAGCCTCGACATCCATCGCGGAGAGGTCGTCGCGCTCCTCGGCCCGAACGGGGCGGGCAAGTCGACCACCATCGACCTGACCCTCGGGCTCTCGACCCCTACCTCGGGCACCGCAGAACTGTTCGGTGGCACCCCGCGCTCCGCGATCGTGGCCGGGCAGGTTGGCGCGATGCTCCAGGGCGGGGCGCTACTGCCCACCATGACCGTTCAGCAGAGCGTCGCGCTCGTCGCAGCGGCGCATCGACACCCTCTGCCGGTCGCAGAAGCCATGGAACGTGCTCGCGTCACCGAGATCGCCCACCAGCGGGTCAGCAAGTTGAGCGGCGGCCAGTTGCAGCGGGCACGATTCGCGGTCGCCGTGGTGTCGAACCCCGAACTGCTGCTGCTCGACGAACCGACCGCCGCAATGGACGTCGAGGCGCGCCACGTCTTCTGGAGCTCGATGCGCGAGTTCACGGATGCCGGCCGCACCGTTGTCTTCGCCACTCACTATCTCGATGAAGCCGACACCTTCGCCGACCGCATCGTCATCGTCAGCCACGGCCGGATCGTCGCCGACGGCACGCCGGCCGAGGTCAAGGCCGTCGTGTCGGGCCGCACCGTCTCATTTCAACTGGATGACGCGCCCGCCGGGTTCGACGCGCGCCTCGCCGCACTGCCCGGCGTCACCGCTGTCGAGTCGCGCGGGGAACGTACGAGCATCCGCACCGAAGACTCAGACGCCACCCTGCGGGCGATATTGGCCGACTGGCCGACCGCGCGCGACATCGAGGTCATTGCTCGCACCATGGACGAGGCCTTTCTCGCCCTGACCGCCACTCCCACCACTCAGGCCGAGGAGGCCCACCGATGAGACTCCGCTACCTCGCCCTCGAGACGCTCCGTCAGCTGCGCAACGTGCGCTCGCTGGTGTTCACCTTCATCGTTCCGGTCGTCATGCTGCTGATCTTCGGCAGCGCATACGGTGCTGGCTTCGACTCGACGACGCACCTTCCGTGGATCGTGGTCACCACCATCCAGATGGGCGGATACGGCGCCATGATGGCTGGCCTGTCTCAGGCCTTCACGATCGTCACGGAGCGATCGCTCGGGTGGAACCGCCAGTTGCGGATCACTCCGCTGAGCGGCACCGGATATCTGGTGACGAAAGTCGTTGCCGCGCTCGCTGTCGCCGCCATCGCGATCGCCCTGGTGTTTGCCATCTCGATCTTCGGTCTGCACTCCCAGCTGGCACCCCTCGGCTGGCTCGCGGCTGGCCTTGGTCTGTGGATCGGCATCATCCCGTTCGCGCTGATCGCGATCCTGATCGGGCAGTTCGCCAAGCCGGAGTTCGCGCAGCCACTGTTCATGGTCACCTTCCTCGGGCTGTCGATCCTCGGCGGGCTGTGGGTGCCGCTGCAGATCATGCCGTCTTGGGTCGGCAACGTGGCTCAGATCGTGCCGTCGTACTGGCTGAATCGGCTCGGCCAGCTCGGCGCGAGCGGATCGGGTGAGCTGATGGCGCCCGCTCTGGTGCTGACGGCATGGACGATCGTGCTCGCCGCGCTGATCACCTGGCGTTACCGCCGCGACGCCGCCCGCGCTTGAACGCGGCGCACGCGCTACCGTGACTGTCATGTCCGCGAACGTTCCCGTGCCGTGGCACGAAGACGGCCACGACATGTCATGGCGGGCCAAACTCTGGAACGGCGGTGCGTTCCGCTGGTACGCCGGCGCCATCTTCGGCCTCGTCGAGCAGGCGATCGAGCTGGTCAGCGTGTGGACCTCGACCGGCACGTTAGGCATGAAGGCGCTGGCGACTGTGGTGCTGGTGCTGCTCTATGTGCTCTATCTGGTGCTCCCGCCGCTCATCTGGCCGGAGAGAGCGCGCGTGCGGATTCTCGTGATCCTCGGCTATTGGGCGATCACCTGCGTGCTCTTCCCCATCGTCGGGCTCACCACGGTGTGGGTCTGGACACTGATCGCCGCGATGGTTGCCTTCACCTGGATTCCGCGGCTGCCCGCGCTCCTGATGGTCGGGGCGATCGTGCTTGTTCAACTTCTGGTGTCCGCCGCGACCGGATTCCCCAACTCGATTTCCTTCTCCCCCCTCATCACCCTCTCGGTGGGCGTGTCGACCGTCGCGTTCGCCCAGCAGATCGTGCAGAACCAGCAGTTGCGGTTCGCGCAGGCTGAGATCGCTCGGCTCGCGGTCAATGAAGAACGGGCGCGGTTGGCGCGCGATCTGC
>JBDUBG010000112.1:0-9813 GCA_040004215.1 Pseudolysinimonas sp.
TGTACTGGTATTTGAACAGGTCGGCATCGGTCGAGCCCGACGCAATCGTGAAGTCATCGATCCGGTAGTCCCAGGTGCCGTCACCGCTGGCCAGCGGGCCGGATCGGGTGATGCCGGTGACCGTCCCCGGGGCAGCCCGCGGTGTGACCTGCACCTCAGGCGAGGGGGTGCAGCCCTGGCCGTTGTATGCGAAGACCGTAATGGAATATGTCTGGTTGGCCGCGAGCCCCGAGAATGCGGTGCTCGTCGTTCCGCCGTCCAGGCGGCGTGCGCCGCTCGGAGGCGAGACGTGCGGGTCGCCAACGTCGACGCCGCTCACCGTGCAACTTGGTGCCGAGCCGGTGTAGAGCGCCACGTAATAGTCAGTGATGGCTGCGCCATTGCCATCGAACACGCCGGCCCACGCGGCACTGGCGGTGGTGCCATCGGTCGTCGAACCGGATGCAGTTGGACTGCCTGTCACCAGTGGGACGCCCGCCGGAATGTTGGAGCCGTCAGCTTCATTCCAGGTGGCGAGCGAGTTCGGGGCACTGTTGCGGGCGCTCACCGAGAAGCTGGTCGCTGAGCCGTTGGCGATCGTGCCTGGCGCTTGGATATTCGTGAAGTACAGGGTTCCTACCGGATCAGACACCGGCACGGCGATCACCTGAGAGACGCCACCGACCACCACGACGTACTGCTCGATCGGGCTTCCGCCGGAATCCGCCGGCTTCTTCCAGCCGACCCGCAGGCCGCTGTCGAGGGGGCGCGAGTTAAGGCCAGCAGGCGGTGGCGGAATGATGTCAGACCAGATGGGGCCAGCATTCGAGGCGGGCGTTGATGCACCGATCGCGTTCACGGCAACCACCGAGAAGCGCACAGCGTTGTTCGGACCGTTGCCGGGTGTGGTCACCTGACAGCCGACCGTCGTCGTGCAGACGGTAGTTGAGATCACCCCACCCGACGCCGCACTGGTCATGGTGAGGTCGTACTCGCTGATCGGCGAGTTGTTGAACTGGCCTGGCAGCCATGACACCTTGAGATAGCGGTCGCCGAATTCGGTGGTCCGCACATTGCTGACCGGATCGGGTACGTCCTGGATCGAGATTGTGGCGTTGCCCCAGACATAGCGATCCGGGTCACCGGTGGCGTCGGCCACCTCGTACTGGAAGTTCACGTCGCTGGGCAACGCTGACGACGAGACCGAGACCGAGACCTTCGATTTGTCAGCGTTCGGCGTGATGGTGACGCCGTCTGGCAGCGAACCACCATCAATCCCACGGATGTCGACGACGCGCAAGGGAGTGTCGGGGAACGGGTTGTTCGCCTGGTCGTTGCTCAGCACGTCGACGGTGGTGATTTGTCCGCGTTGAGCGATCGCGGTGTCAGGGATCGGTTTGGCGAGTGGTCGCGTCGAGGGAACCACCTGCAACTGGATCTTGCCGGCCAGGCCATCGTTGACGGCATCCCGCACACCGATCGAAATCGCGGTTGAGCTGCTGGTCGCGGCACTCTCATTGGCCGTCACCACCAGACGCTGACCATCGAGCTCGTAACTGAAGCCGGTCGGATCGGGGGCCAACACCGTGTACGTGAGCTCGTTGACATCGGGATATGGGTAGTTGGTGAGCCGAACCAGGTCGAGCTCCTTCTGCTGCCCCTGCTCGAAGTCGACCACGCCGCCGATGAAGGCAGGGGGTTGGTTATCGCGTGGCTGCACGTCGATCGGCAGGGTAAGGATCGCGATGTGGCCGGTGGGATCGTTGGCAGATCGGGCATCTGTCACCTCGAAAGTGATGGAGGCCGGACCGAAGTATCGATCGGCGGAGGTGTAAATCAGTGTGTGGTCGTCGACGACGAGCGCGTCGCCGTTGGCGTGAGTCGCCTTGACAGAGGCCGAATCGGTCAGGTGGACGCGAGATCCACCGAGGGCAACCACGTACTGATCCAGATCGATGCGCAGGGGCTGCTCGCTCTTCACCCTCAGCGCGGGTGCCTTCAGGTTGATCTGCGGCAAAGCATCGTCGTAGCCCGGCACCCGAATAAAACCGTACGAGCGAATCGAGTCGTCATCGGGATGCGACACCGAGAACGGGATGATCTGGCTCTTGTCACCGATCTGCACACGAATCTTCTTGTTGGAAAGCACCTGCGCAGTGCCGCTATAGCCCTGGAGCAGTGCGATGCCGAGGGTGTCAACGCTGCCGTCGGCGAAGAAGACGTTGTCGAGGACCGCGACGTCGACCGATGTGCGCCCGATCACATCGGTCACGGACAGGGTGGTGTCGTTGACGACCGGGTAGCTGAGGGGCGCGCTCGGGTCGACCTTGACGGTGACGAAAGTCTGGCTGGATCCGCCGTATTCGTTTTGAATCGTGTAGATCACCGAGTAGAGGCCAGGCGCTTTCGGCGGCGTGATATCGACGCTGGTCTTATCAATGATCTTCGCCTTGGTCCCGGGCGTGTTCGGATCGACGGCAGTGACGGTGAGTGGGCTCCCGTCCGGGTCCGAGTCGTTGGCGAGCACCTGCACCGAGACGGTCCGTCCTGGGCGCACCGACACCGAGTCCGCGTTGGCGACCGGGTTGCGAGCGCCATCAAGGCGGGCGCTGATTCCCACCCTGACTGTGCCGGTGGCGCGCGCACCGAGCCCGTCGACGACCGTGTACGTGAACGAGTCGGTGCCCGAGGAGTAGTCGCCAGCCTGGTAGACAATGGAGCCGTTCGACACCGACTGAATGGACCCCTTCTCGGGGTTGCTCGCGACGCCGATCAGCTGCACGGAGTCACCATCGGGGTCGATCCCAGTGAGCGGGATCTGGATGCTCACCGTCTCGCCCGCGAGCACGCGCGCCGTCACCTGCGTCGCGACCGGCGGATTATTGGTAGCCAGGTCGATCTCGCGCACCGAGATGTTGACGCGGGCCTGCGCCCTTTGCCCGTCCGTGCCAGAGACCGAGTACACCGCCGAGTAGTTGCCCGCCGTCTGCGGTGCCAAGTAGCGCAGCCTGTCACCCGACGCGAAGAGGAGTCCTGCGCCGCTCGGCAGCGGAACCGCGAGTTTGGGATCCAGCGTGATGGGCTGGCCGTCAGGCTGAGAATCGTTGTCCAAGACCGGAATGTCGATCGCGTCTCCGACGCGCACGGTGACCGAATCATCGGTCGCTACCGGCGGCTGCAATTGAGTCGGGAGCGGGATCTCGACGACCGTGATGGTTCCGACGGCATCCGCGAGACCATTGCTGATGCGGTAGCTGAACACCACGGTGTTGCCCTCGAGCGGCTTGCTGAGGGTGACGCGCACCAGACGTTGGTCGAGGATCTCAGCCTCGACACCGGAGTTGGCCGGAACATTGAGCAAACCGGTCACGACGAGGACGCCGCCAGCCGGGTCGATGTCGGTCTGAGTCGGATCGACGGTGTCGCTGCCGAGGGTGGTCACGAAGATCGTCTTCGGCACGGTGATGGGCCGGGTGTTCGCGTTGGGCGGGGCAGAAACATCCACCCGCAGCAGTCCGGTGGCGTTCTGGTCGCCGTCGGTGACCGTGAACTCGAGGTAGTGGGTGCCGACAACGTCACTCTCGAAGGTGAAGGTGCCAGCATCGAAACTCGGGACGATCGTGACTCCGGCCTTCGCCGGCACGGCGTTGAGTCGAAGTGGACCGTTACCGCCGCGCACATGCCCCATGGGGCGCACCGTGATTTCTTCGCCCGAGGTGGCGAGCGCGATCCACGGCTCGATTACGATGCCCACTTGGCCCACCGGTTTCACCGTGACCGCGAGACTCCCGCTGCCCTCGGCGCGGCCGTCGCTCATGGTCAATGTGACCGACTTCTGCAGGCCGCCATCTGCGGAATCCGTAAAGATCACTACCCCGTCCGGCTGGTAGCTCAGCTGATCGGAGCCCGCCGTGGTAGCGGAGACCAAGAAGAAGGGATCTCCATCGGGATCGACCCAGTCGCCGGTTACCTGCGTCGAGACGCGCCCGCCCGCCGCCACCGTCGTCTTAGTGACACGGATCTGCTGCGGCGGAGAGTTTTCTTCGGGGGTGCGCACCGTCACACGAACCGTCGCGCTGGCCGAACCGCCTCGGCCGTCGGTGATCGTGTATGTGAAGGTGATCACGCCGGATGCCGTGGGCGCCAGGGTGAGTTGCAACTGCTGGTTGCGGGTCACCAGGTCAAGTCGTCCGATTGACTCGTCGATAGTATCCACCGAGGTGATGACCAGCACGTCGCCGTTCGGGTCGTAGTCGTTCAACAGCACCGGCAGAAGGGTCGCCTTGCCGGGCCGTGCCCCGAACTCGTCATCGACGGCGACCGGCGGCTTCTGCTCGGGGTCGACGGTCGGAGGCACGTCCTGGTTGTTCTGCTGCGCCTGCTGGTTGTCATCCTTCGGGATCAGGGCGTCCCAGTTGTTGATGAGTTCTCCGTTGGCCCGCACCGCCCATGTGTTTCCCGCGCGACCGTCGTTGAGCACCAGCTGCTGCTGGTTCACCGCGAACGACAGCCGCGCGCCACCGGGCATTGACTCCAGCGTGAGCTTTGTTCCAGAGGCCGGTTCACCGGCGCAATGACGCCATGCGGTCCCTGTCGTCCAGGCGGCATACTGGCAGCCGTTGAGCACGGCAGGAGCCGCGGCGGTGCCCGACATCCCGTCGAGCAATGTGGTCGGCGCGCTGCCGTCGAAGGGGATCGAATACAGGCCGGTGCCCGTGGCCAGCAGCACTCGGTTCGTTGCGTCACCCGGCTGCTGAAGCACGGCTGCTGAGCCGCTCGTCATGAGCTCACTCACTGACACGGTGTGCCCGTCGACCGCGATCTTTCGCGTCGTGGTGTCGAGCACCGCCCACTGATCACCTACCGCGGTGATCTGCACGTTGTCTAACGCCGAGCCGATGTTGACCTTCCAGCGCTGATCCAGCTGATCAGAACTCGTGGCATCGAGGCGATATACCTCACCCAGTTCGGGCGAATATGCCACCAGAGTGCCATCCGGTGCGACCTGTACGACAGTTCCGACTCCCAGGCTCAAGGTTGAGGGAGCGGTGGCATCGAACGTCTGCAGCTGACTCCGAGGCAACAGCCACAGTTCGCCCGTCCCTGCGGCGTAGATCGCGATCCGGCTCCCCGCCAGAAAGATCTGAGGCTGGTCAGGAGGCAACGCAATGCTGTCACCCATTGTCGAGGTAGCCGGGTCGACGATTGACACGGTGGCATCGGTGTGGTCGACCAAGAGCACCTCGTCGCCGGACTGCACGACCGAGAGATCAGTCCCGGTACTGCGCACCACGGTATTGAGCTCGAGCACCTGTGGATTCGCGCGCCCGATTACCTGCGAGCTGTTGTTGCCGACCCAGACGCTCCCGTCGCCGAGGTCAAGCTTCTGGGCACTGAAACCGGTCGAGACGATCGCCAGGGTCGCGACAACGGCGGCAATCACCGTTCCGCTGGTCGCGGTGGCGACGAGCGAACGATGGGCAGTCAGCCACTGGCGGATCATGCGCGGTCATCCATTGGTCACATCGACGCACTTCTCAGCGCTGGGATCACCCGTTTTGCCATCTCGGTTCACAGCGACCGTGATGCACACGGTGGTGCCGGTTGAGCCGTCTACCACGAACTTGGGACTGAGCTGGATGCTCGACGTGCCGCCGACGACCTGGATCTGATAGCGGTCGCTGGCCGTCAATCCGGGATCACGCCAGCTGAAATGCACGGTATCGCCGCTCAATGAGGCAGCAATGTCGGTGACGACCGGGATGTCCTTGCTTGACGCGCCTGCCCGCAGCACCAGCACGAGCGCGGCGGCCCCGAGCGCGACAACGAGCACCGAGGCGAGGACGATTGCCCAGATGGCGAAGCGCGGCACCCGAGTCGGACGGGTAGCGCGACTGTTGGAGCGCGGCCCCGGTGCGCTGAGTTCGCGAACCGTTCCCACCGGTGAGTATTCTCCGTCGCCTGCCGTGGCGCGACGACGACGTCGAACCGGCGGTGCCGTCGCGCCCGACGCGAGCGGCCGCAGCCGAGTGCGTTCTTCGAGGTCGGCGACGGTGCCGAGCGCCCAGTCGTCCATGGCGACCTCGATCGAAGTCTGCGGCACTCCCAACTCGGTCTCGATCAGCTGCAGCTCGCGCACCAGCTCGAGCACGCTGCCTGGTCGTAGTTCTGGCCGACGCGACATCGCGCGACGCAGCAGCGCCTCGAGGCTGGCCGGGACATCCGCGCGGCCGATCGGCTGCGGCTTGGCGCGCGCGATCCGTGACATCAGATCACTCGAGGAGTTGGACCCACCTGGCAACTCGAACGGCGAGCGGCCGGCGAGCAGAGAGTAGACGGTGGCGGCGAATGCCCACACCTCGGAAGCGATGCTGCCGGGAACCTCGTCAAGCAGCACCTCCGGCGCCGACCACGGGATCGAGAGGCCAACCGAGTCGTCTTCGCGCGCAGCCGTCAACGTCGACGCGATGCCAAAATCTGACAGAACAGGATGCCCGTACGCGGTGAGCAGAATGTTCGATGGCTTGATGTCGCGGTGCAGCACGCCTGCCCGATGCGCTGTCTCGATCGCGCTGCCGACCTTCACCGCAACGCGAAGCACTTCTGGCACCGGAATGCTCTCGCGCCGGTAGCGCTCGCTCAGCGAAGCCGAGCAGAGCTCCATCACCAGGTACGGGCGGCCGTCGGCTGACACGCTCGCCTGATAGACAGTAAGGATCGCCGGGTGCGCGCTCAGCTGAGCCATCAGGTTCGCCTCGGCCTGGAACATTTGGCGCACCTGCTCGTTGACAACCTCACTGAGCATCACCTTGACGGCGACCTGGCGTCGGGGCATGTTCTGCTCATAGAGGAACACATCGGCGAAGCCGCCCGAGCCCAGCACGTGCACGTACGAGAAGCCCGGAAGCACCGGAGGCTGCGACGGCAGACGTCGGGCCACGACTACCTCCTCAGCTCGGTAGGACCTTTCATTCTAGGCAGAGGGTTGGGGCGCTAGCCCTGATTCACCCCCGAAGGGGGGCGGCCTGGCGCGCCTCCCAGATCGGGGGTCGCTGGGTAGTGTTCCTGGGTCTGTTGCGTGTCTCCCTGCGTGTGCGGCGACGCCAGCACGTCGACCACGATGAGGGTCACATTGTCGCGGCCGCCTGCAGCCAGCGCGGCATCGATCAGAGCACTCGCGGTTTCGGATGCGGGCATACCTGATGCCAGATGCAGGCGCAAGCGGTCGTCACCGAGCTCTTTGGTGAGGCCGTCTGAGCAGATCAGCAGCCGCATGCCCTCTCGGGCCGGAATCCTCCAGATGTCGGGCAATGGCTCGTCATGAAAACCCAAAGCCCGGGTAATCACATTGCTCTCGGGATGACTGTCTGCCATCTCGGGCGCGATCACGCCGGCGTCTACCAGTTCTTGCACCACGGAGTGGTCGATGGTGACCTGATGCAGCTCGTTGCGTTCGAAGCGGTAGACCCGACTGTCGCCGATGTTGAAGACCAGAAACGAGGGGTCTGGTCCGTCGTTGACCAGAGCGGCGCCCGTGATGGTCGTGCCCACTCCCACCGGAATGCCCTCAGACAGCGTGTCGATCGCGGCCCCGGCATCGATGAATGCCTGCTCCAGCGCCGACAACTCGGCGAACGGCCCAGGCTCGCGGGCAAGGCGTTCCGCGATCGCGGCGCGGGCACGGTCGCCGGCAGCGTGACCGCCCATGCCGTCTGCGACGGCGAAGATCGGCAGACCGACGAGCACGCTGTCTTCGTTGGCGGCACGACGATGGCCGACATCGGTGCGAGCCGCCCAACTCAGCACCAGATCTTGCTCGTGCTCGGGCAACGGCACGTGCACGTCGACGCCATCGTCGCCGATGCTGGTCATGGGCGGGCTCCACTCGAATCGGGGGATGGGGCATCTGGATCAGGTGCGAGCAGCTCGACCAGGTTGCCGTCGCCCAACTCGATCACGGTGCCAGCCGTGACGACCGCCGACTCGCCGCCGATCAACGTGCGGGGTGCGGATCCAGGGACGCGCAGCACCGAGCCATTTGTCGACTTCAGGTCGGTCGCGACGATTGCTCCGCCGATCGTTGAGAGCACAAGATGAGTCGACGAGACCTCACGCAGGGGCGAGTCAAACGTCACCAGCACCGGTGTGCCGCCGGGATGGATGCGCGGCACCCTCGGCTTGCGACCCAGGTAGGCCGGCTGATCCAGTGACACGAGGGTGCCGTCGGCGAGCCGGAGCCGGAAGGGACGCGGCGTCTCGGGAAGCGGCTGCGACCAGACGTTGTCGACGATCTCGGGGGCGAGTGCTGCCGCGGGCGGAACGAGCGGGGCGGGCACAGGGGGTGCAGGCGGCAGCGGTTCGGGCAACAGCTGTGCAGGCAACTGCTGTGCAGGAAGCAGCGGGGCTGAGGGCAGCGGTTCGACAAGATCGACAGGCTGGGTGACGATCGGAGCCGTTGGAGGTGTGACCGGCGTGAGCACTCTCTCGCCGCGCTGAACGGTGATCGTGTCGTCGAGATCTTTGATCATCGGCCTCGGCATCGGCACTCGCGGCGGGTGCGTAACGGTGTCGTCGAGGTCGCGAGTGTCCGGTGCCACAGAGGTCATTGTCCTCTCACGTCACCCCGGCGAAGTGCGCGCTACTCTCCGATGTAGCTCATCACGTGCTTGATGCGCGTGTAGTCCTCGAAGCCGTACATCGACAGGTCTTTGCCGTAGCCGGAGTGCTTGAAGCCTCCGTGCGGCATTTCGGCCACGATCGGGATGTGGGTGTTGATCCACACGCAGCCGAAATCGAGGTGCTTGGCGAAGCGCATCGCGCGGCCGTGATCCTTTGTCCACACACTCGATGCGAGTCCGTACTGCACGCCATTGGCCCACATCAGCGCGGTAGCGTCATCCGTGAACTTCTGAATCGTCACGACTGGCCCGAAGATCTCGTTCTGCACCGCGTCGTCGGTCTGCTTCAGTCCGCTCACCACGGTCGGCTCGATGAAGTAGCCCGCGCCTTCTTTGCGCACCCCGCCGGTCTCGATGGTCGCGTTCTTCGGCAGCGCCTCGATGACGCCCATGACACGCTCAAGCTGGCTCGCGTTGTTCACCGGGCCGAAGAAGGAATCGGCAGAGTGCGGGTCACCGGTGATGACGTTGGCTTTCACATATGCCGTCATGGCCTTCACGAACTCGTCATGCACTCCCTCTTGCACCAGGATGCGCGTGGCCGCCGTGCAGTCCTGCCCGGCATTGAAGTAGCCGGCGATCGCGATGCCCTCAACTGCCTTTTCGATGTCGGCGTCGTCGAAGACGATCACCGGAGCCTTGCCGCCGAGCTCGAGGTGCACTCGCTTGAGATCGTTGGCGGCCGCCTTCGCGACCTCCATTCCCGCGCGCACCGAGCCGGTGATCGACACCATCTGCGGCGTCTTGTGGTCGATCATCGCGCCACCGGTGGTGCGGTCACCGGTGATCACGTTGAGTACGCCCTTGGGCAGAAACTCGGCCGCGACCTCAGCAAGCAGCAGGGTCGACTGTGGCGTGGTGTCCGAGGGCTTGAGCACGGTGGTGTTGCCAGCGGCGATCGCAGGCGCGATCTTCCAGACCGCCATGTTGAGCGGGTAATTCCAGGGCGTGACCTGGCCGATCACGCCGATCGGCTCGCGCCGGATCATGCTGGTGTGATCCCTCATGTACTCGCCAGCGCTTCGGCCCTCGAGCACCCGTGCGGCGCCTGCAAAGAAGCGGATCTGGTCGACCGAGAGCAGGATCTCGTCGGTTACCAGGCTGGTGCGCGGCTTGCCGGTGTCTTGCGACTCGAGGTCGGCGAACTCATCTGCAC
>JBDUBG010000148.1:0-2919 GCA_040004215.1 Pseudolysinimonas sp.
GGTCGGATGTCGCGGCCTTCGTCGAGCACACCCGTCACGCCCTCGAGATCGGCCAGGACCAGATCGTGACGATCCGGCCGGGCTCGGTCGAGGTCATGGACTTCGCCGGCACCCCGGTCACCCCACACGCCTATGAGATCGCCTGGGACGCCTCTGCGTCTGAAAAGGGCGGCTGGCCGAGCTTCATGAAGAAGGAAATCAGCGAAGAGCCAGAGGCGGTCGCCAAGACCCTGCTCGGCCGGGTGCACGACGGCGCCGTCGTCCTGCCAGAACTCGAGCCGTTGGCCGAGGTGCTCGGCGAGATCGACCGCGTGGTCGTCATCGCCTGTGGCACGGCCGCCTATGCCGGAATGCTAGGCAAGTACGCGATCGAAGCCTGGGCTCGAGTGCCGGTCGACGTCGAGCTCTCGCACGAGTTCCGCTACCGTGACCCGGTGCTCACCCCGCGCACTCTGGTGGTCTCGGTCAGCCAGTCCGGCGAGACCATGGACACGCTGATGGCGGTCAAGTACGCGCGCGAACAGGGCGCACGGACCCTGTCGATCTGCAACACCCAAGGTTCCACCATCCCGCGCGAGTCTGACGCGGTGCTCTACACCCACGCTGGCCCCGAGGTCGCTGTCGCCTCGACGAAAGCGTTTGTCGCGCAGGTGACGGCGCTCTACCTGCTGGGGCTCTACCTGGCGCAGCGCCGCGGAACCCTCGATGGCGCACACGTCGCCGCGCAGGTGACCGAGCTGCAGAACCTGCCAGACAAGCTTGAACAGGTCGTCGAGTCGGCCTCCTCGCGGATCGCCGAGCTGGCGCACTGGATGGGCGACACCCAGTCTGTGTTGTTCCTCGGCCGCAACGTTGGTTACCCGATTGCGCTCGAGGGTGCGCTGAAGCTCAAAGAGCTTGCGTACATCCACGCAGAGGGGTTCGCGGCGGGCGAGCTCAAGCACGGTCCGATTGCGCTCATCGAACCCGGGCAGATTGTCTTCGTGGTGGTGCCGAGTCCGCGCGACCCGTCGTCACTGCATCCCAAGGTCGTGTCGAACATTCAAGAAATCCGCGCACGCGGGGCTCGGGTCATCGCGATCGCCGAGATCGGAGATGTCGCGGTGGTGCCGTTTGCCGACGAGGTGATCCGCATCCCGTTCGCTGCCCCGCTGTTCGAGCCCCTGCTCGCGGTGGTTCCGTTGCACATCTTCGGCATGGAACTGGCGATGGCCAAGGGCCTCGACGTGGATCAGCCGCGCAACCTCGCCAAGTCGGTCACCGTCGAGTAGGGCGTCGGATCGGCGTACCTGGGTCGAACGCTGCGAGATCGCTCGAGTCGGCCACAATGGACGGTATGGCAATCGCGGGAATCGGCGTCGACGTCGTCGACCTAGCCCGATTTGAGCGCGCCATCAGTCGCACCCCCGCGCTGCGGGCGCGCCTGTTCGCTGTGGGCGAACGCGACAAGCCGCTGCCGTCGCTGGCGGCCCGTTTCGCGGCAAAAGAGGCATTCATGAAGGCCCTCGGCGAGTCAACGGGGGTGCAGTGGCACGACATGGAGGTCGTTCAAGACGGCCGCGGTGCCCCGACGCTGGTGGTCACCGGGGCTGCAGCCGGACTGGTCGCGGCCAAGGGGATCGTCGGCATCCATGTGTCGATGACCCATGACGCGGGCGTTGCGGTCGCCACGGTGGTCTGCGAGACCGCATGAGAGCTGACGACGCCATGCCATTCCGCGAGGCGCGGATTGACCTCGACGCGCTGCGCTCGAATTTCACGATCCTGCGCGACCGGGTCGCTCCGGCCATGGTGATGGCCGTCGTGAAGGCCGACGCATACGGGCACGGCGCGGAGCTTGTTGCCCGGGCGGTCTCTGACGCCGGTGCCGAATGGCTGGGCGTCGTCGACCTCGACGAGGCCTTCGCGCTGCGGCGTGCCGGCATCACCACCCCGACGCTGGCCTGGCTGCACGGCCCGAGTGCCGACTTCGGAGCGGCCGTCGAGGCAGGCATCGACATCGGGATCAGCTCGCTCGGCCAGCTCGAGCGCGCGGCGGCGGCCGGGCCAGCGGTGGTGCAGCTGAAGGTCGACTCCGGGTTGAGCCGCAACGGGATCGCCCCGGCCGAGCGGGCAGCGGTGTTCGAACGTGCGGCGGCGCTCGAGGGGCGGGGCGGCATCCGGGTTCGTGGGATCTTCAGCCACCTCTCGAACACCTCGGCCGGCGACAACGACCGCCAGCGGGCGGTTTTCGACGAGGCCGTCGACGAGGCCCGCTCTGCGGGGCTCGAGCCTGAACTGCGGCATCTTGCCGCCACGCAAGCTGCGCTCGAGCAGCCGGCGATGCGGTTCGAACTGGTGCGCATCGGAATTGGCCTCTATGGCCTTCCCGCCGCCGACTCTGTGGATGCCGCGGCTCTCGGCCTGCGCCCCGTCATGCAGCTCTCGGCAGCAGTCGCGGCCGTGCGCCGCGTGCCCGCCGGAACTCACGTGTCGTATGGCTACACCCACCGCACCGCGCACGGGACGACTCTGGCGCTGGTGCCGCTGGGCTATGCAGACGGAGTTCCGCGGGCGGCGTCGAGCCGCGGCTCGGTCTTGATCAACGGGCGGCTCTGCCCGGTCGTGGGTCGGATCGCGATGGACCAGTTTTTGGTCGACGCGGGCGACTCCCGGGTGGAGGTCGGCGATCGCGCGGTGCTGTGGGGTGACCCGGCCGACGGATCCCCGAGCGCCGAGGATTGGGCCGCCGCCGCTGACACGATCGGCTACGAGATCGTCACCAGGGTCGGGCCGCGTGTGCCGCGGGTCGCGCGGTCAACATCCGGCTCGTGATCGACCTCACCGTCGTCGACTCCATGCAGATGGAGGCGCTGGGCGCGCGGCTCGCGCCGCTGCTGCGTGCCGGCGATCTGGTGCTGCTGAACGGCGAGCTCGGCG
>JBDUBG010000467.1:0-2917 GCA_040004215.1 Pseudolysinimonas sp.
GCTCTACGCGGGCGACAACGGGCTGGTGGCCCACGAGTGCATCCTCGACCTGCGTCCGCTCCGCGAGGCGACCGGCGTGACCGTGGATGACGTGGCTAAGCGCCTCATCGACTATGGCTTCCACGCGCCCACGATGTCGTTCCCTGTGGCCGGCACCCTGATGGTGGAGCCAACCGAGAGCGAAGACCTGGCAGAGCTCGACCGTTTCGTCGAGGCGATGATCGCCATCAAGGCCGAGGCGGATGCCGTGGCATCCGGCGCCTGGCCTGCCGATGACAACCCGTTGGTGCATGCGCCGCACACCGCCGCCGCCGTGATCGTGGGGGAGTGGACGCACGCATACACCCGCGAGCAGGCGGTCTACCCGGTGCCGGGCCTGCAGCACCGCAAGTACTGGCCCCCGGTGCGTCGCGT
Source organism: Pseudolysinimonas sp. (assembly GCA_040004215.1). Taxonomy (GTDB): domain Bacteria; phylum Actinomycetota; class Actinomycetes; order Actinomycetales; family Microbacteriaceae; genus Lysinimonas. The sequence continues at coordinate 415 of JBDUBG010000467.1, forward strand.
CGACCAAGCGTACGGTGACCGCAACCTGATGTGCGAGTGCCCACCGATCTCGGCGTTCGCGTAGCGCGCGCCGGCCGCCACGTCGCTGAAAGTACGGGCTTGCACGGGCTTTCAACGCTGAGGGTACGGAGATATGCGTACTCTCAGCGAATGGCGGGGCAGCTACATCGGAGGGGAGCTAGACGGGCGGCGCGAACGCGAACGCCTGGCCAGATGGTGCAGGGAAGAGGCGCAGGATCTGCTCGCGGATCTCGACGGCTCGACGGTAGGTGAAGCCGATCATGGCGACGTGCTTCCAGCGGATGATGCCGTCGCCATCGATGATGAAGATGGCACGTCGTAGCATCCCGCCCAGCGCGACACCGTACGCGGACCCGACCCCATCGCGGTGGTCGGCGAGCAGCGGAAAGGTGAGCCCGTTCGCGAGCGCGAACTCAGCGTGGCTCGCGACGCCCTGCAGACTGATGCCCCAGACCTCAGCGCCGAGTTCTTCGAAGCCCTCGAAGCTGTCTTGATAGCTGCACATCTGCACGGTGCACACCTTGCTCGAGTCGAGCGGATAGAACGCGAGCACGACCGGTCGACCTCGGCTCTCAGACAGGGAATACTCGTTGTGCTCGAACCGCCCGTCGACCATCCGGATGCCCGGAAGTCTGACGTCGGGCGCCCGATCACCGATCTGTAATCCGCCCATGGTGCCCATCATAAACGGCGCTCAGAGCCCCCACTGACGAGCCGGCTACTTCACCACGCCGAAGAGTTCTGGGAAGGTGGAGAGCGCCCACGGGTACCCCACGAAAATGGCGGCGTCGATGATGAAATGCGCGATCACGAAGGGGAGAACACGCTTGCTGCGCGAGTAGAGAAAGCCAAACAGCATCCCCATCAGAAAGTTGCCGACGAAGGCACCGAAGCCCTGGTACAGGTGGTAACTTCCGCGCAACAGAGCTGCGGCAACGATGATGCGCCAGCGACCCCAACCGAGCTGCTGAAGCCGCTCGAAGAGGTAGCCGAGCACGATGACTTCCTCCTGCAGGCCGGCACGCAACGCCGACAGCAGCAGGATCGGGATCGTCCACCAGTGCGAGTTCAGGCCGGCGGCATCCACGGTGACGCTGAAACCCAGTGCCTTGCCACCGAGGTAGAGAGCGATGCCCGGGATGCCGATCGCCAACGCCAGCACCAGCCCGAGCCCCGCGTCACTGAGTGGGTGGTGAGCGTCGATCCCGAGTCGTGCCAGATGTGGACGTGCGCGGCTCCACAGCAGGTAGCAGACCAGCACGACGGGAACGATGTCGAACACCAGGGCCAGCACCTGATAGATGAAGTCAAAGACCTCACGGTTGCTCAGGCTCGGATTCAGGGTCGCGGTCTGCTGCGAGAGCGGAGTGGTCTGCGTGAGGCTATCGGCGAGCGACACGATCGCGTAGATCGCCGACTGCCCGAGCGACACCCCGAGCACCAGCGCGATCTCCCACCAGATGCGTCCGCGCGAGAAGTCGAGGGCGGGCTCGACAGCGGAGGCGGTCGGCCGACCATGCCGTTCAGTCACGAGGCAACGCGCAAGCGGGGGTACCACCGGGCAGGCGGTGACGATAGCGGGCGATCAAGCGGTAGCCGAGCGCGGCCGCCCACGAGAAGGGTGGCGTGGCGATCAACCAGCCGGCGAACCGCAGTTCGACCTGCGGCTGGCTGCGCAGGAGCGCCGAGAACGCCAGATGGCCGCCGTAGTGGTGGGTCGGCGTCAAGTAGAAGGCGTAGTGCTGCACGTCGTCGAGAGTGAGGCCCAGCGCGTCGAGGTCTGACCACTGGTAGGGGGTGGTCTCGGGGAATCTCGGGAGCGCAGACCGCAGCCGCTCGACCCAGCTGCTGCAAAAGGCGCAGTCTCCGTCGAAGACCAGCAGCCCGTTCCTGGAGGGTTTCGACAACTCGGAGCCCGTCACGAACTCGATGTTACGCCGCACGCCCCTGCTCAATTCGTGCAACGTTCAGCATTACACGCAGATATTCGTCGATCTGCGCCGCATCTATGCAAGAGTCCCGCGTCTACGCAAGAAACCGCAGACCTCGTTTCCACCTTGTAACGATTCCTCCTAGGGTTTTGTCAGGCCATGGCCCCCTCTTTAGGGTCGAGGTATCCAGCACGTCGTGGGGGGACCCCTCGCGCCGTCACATCTTGCACAGGAGGAACATTGAAACTCACACGGGTTTCTCTCGCGGTGGCAGTCATTGCCGCGGGAGCCTTAGTACTGAGCGGTTGCGCCGCAGGCGGGGGCGCTGAGATTCAGCAGGGCACGACCCTGACTGTCGTCCAGAACTCGGCCTTCACGTCGGCCAACGGCAACACGTCCGACGGCAACACGACGTACAACAACAACGTCCTCTACATGACGTCGTCGGGCTTCAACTACTACGACAACACGCCCAAGCTCGTGAAGAACACCAAGTTCGGCACGTACACGGTGGTGTCGAAGAGCCCGCTGACGATCAAGTACACGATCGC
>JBDUBG010000441.1:0-2912 GCA_040004215.1 Pseudolysinimonas sp.
TGTCGGATTGCCTCCGACGGCGCGGCTCAGCCAGACCAGGTACTCCTGATTTCCGCTGCCACCGAGCAGTGGGGAGGAGATGATTCCCGCAGTCGGAAGACCGAGGTCCCACGCCGCCCACAACACAGCAGATGCGGCATCCTGTCGCCGCGCACGATCGCGCACCAGCCCTTCACGGATGCCCTGCCGCCCCACTTCGAACTGCGGCTTGATCAGCAGTACGAAGTCGGCGTCGAGCCCCACCGTGTCAACGAGCGCCGGCAGGATCGTGATCAGCGAGATGAACGACACATCCGCGACCACCAGCTCAGGGCGCTCCTCGGTGCCGGATTGTTCGGCGAGTTCGGTCGCGGTCAGCGATCGGGCGTTCACCCCCTCGACCACCACGACGCGCGAATCCTCGCGGAGCTGCGACGCGAGCTGCCCGTGCCCGACGTCGAGCGCGATCACCTGACGCGCGCCTCGCTCGAGCAGCACCTGCGTGAATCCGCCGGTTGATGCTCCGACGTCGAGCGCGAGTCGACCGCCAACGCGCACGGTGAAGGCGTCGAGGGCCGCCGCGAGCTTGTGGGCTGATCGGCTGACATAGCCATCGTCGCCGATCAGGCCCAGTACGGCATCCGGCGAAATGCGCAGTGACGCCTTGAGTGCCTGTTTGCCATCGACAGTGACCCGGCCGCCACCGATCGCCTCCACCGCCAGGGCTCGAGAACGGGCAAGTCCGCGCCGCACCAGCTCCGCATCGAGCCGTGACAGACCATCAGCGCTTGCGGGGCCCGTGGGGGCGTCCGGGGCGTCCGGCGCGTCAGCTGATGCCGCGCTAGATGCCGCGTCAGGCATGCGGTCGGGCGTCGTCGCCCGCTTCAAGCTGCGCACGCAACTCGTCGTGAAGCTGAGCCAGCGCCTCCGCCCGGGTTTCGAGCGGTTGATCCTCGATCACGCGCAACCGGGTCAGCAGCGCACTCGGCTCCTCGTCGAGTGCCGGAGTTGCCACCTCGGCATCCACACTGTCGTTCACGTCGACTTCGTCCATCACGCCCTCGTCCATCACGCCTCAGAATAGAGGCCGGGGTCGACGTCGAGCGCATAGATCGGCAAGCCGGTTCCCCAGATGGCCGCCGCACCCGCGCGCAGCACATCGATCGAACGGCCACCCGACCGCTCAATTCCAACGCCACTCTGATGGATGCGCACCACCGCGTCGCCGACCGAGACCAGGGTGTCGCCACTCCGCCGTTCGGTGCGAGTCTCGGCATCCGGGTACGGCTCAAACAGCTCGCGGAGATCACCGAGCAGGTACGTCGGGCGCGACTCCGCTGCCGCCGCCAGCACCTGCTTCGCGTGGTCGATCCCGGTCATCACGAGCGCCGACGGCATGCCAGCGCGATTCGCACCAAGAATGTCGGTGTCGAGTCGATCGCCAACGAACAGGGGGCTGCTGGCGCCGAACCGCTCGACTGCCGCGTCAAAGATTGCCCGTTCGGGCTTGCCCGCGATGATCGGCAGCCGGCCCACCGCCGTGTGCACGGCTGACACCAGGGTGCCGTTGCCGGGGGCGATGCCTCGAGCCTGCGGAATCGTCCAGTCGGTGTTGGTCGCTACCCACGGCAGTTCGTCGCGTCCGGGCCGTGCCTGCAAGGCGAACGACGCCTCGGCGAGCTCGTTCCAGCCCACTTCGGGAGCGAAGCCCTGCACCACGGCAGCCGGGTCGTCATCGGCCGAGCGCGTCACGCGGTAACCCGCCTTCTGCAACTCGTCGACGAGACCATCGCCGCCCACAACCATGATGCGCGAGCCGGCGGGCACAAGCCCTCCCAGCAGTGCGACGGCGGCTTGTGGCGACGTCACGACCTCCTCTGGCGTCACGGTGAGTCCGAGTTCGATCAGATGGGACGCCACCGTCGCGTCAGTACGCGACGCATTGTTCGTCAGATAGCCGACTCGCATCGTCTGCTGCGCACGATTGATGCTCTCAATGGCATAGGGGATGGCGTGGGGACCCGCATAGACAACGCCGTCCAAGTCAGCGAGGAGCAGATCCACCCCGTCGAGTGGAGTTGCCGGCACATCAGAGCTGTCCCGCATCCGTACCTCGATCGCTCTCCGGATCGGTGGCCGCGGCGCCGTCGCCAGTCGGTACAGCCACGTCCTGCTCGGGCTCGTCGAACTCCTCCTCGATGACCTCCACCGTGTCTTCCCCCTCGGGGATCGCGGCCCGCTCGAGCGCGATCGTCGCGCGATCAGAGCGTTGCCACCACTGTTCTGCCTCGTCTTCGTGCCCCAGCTCCTCGAGCACCGTCGCGTAGGCATCGAAAAGTGCTGGGCTCCACTCGAAGGCTCGCTCGGGGTCGAGCTGCGGGATCTGCAACTCGGTGAGTGCCGCCTCCGGTTGCTTCAGATCGAGGCGGGCGCCCGACATCGCAATCGCCAGCTCCACCTGCACTGCCACGTCGAGTTCGCCTCGGGGAACCGAACGACCGAGTTCGAGGGCGCGGTCCGGACGCCCAACTCCGCGCTCGCTGTCGACCATGAGTGGGAGCTGATCGTTGCGGCCCGTCAGCCGACGGTAGGTGCGCAGTTCCCGCAGCGCGAGCGCAAAGTCGCCGGTCGCGTATGCCGTAATCGCTACCGTTTCGCGCACGACGCCGATGCGGCCGGCTCGTCGGCCTGCCGCCAACGCGTGCGTGTGCGCCAGCGCAGGATCTTCCTCAATCAAACGGCCAGTCATTACGAGATGACGCGCCACCCAGTCGGCGTTGTCTTTGCTCAGCGTGCGCAGCTCGCCGCGGGCAATCTTGTCGAGTTGCTTCGCTTCGATCTCTTCCGGGATCGGCGGATCGTCGTGCCGCGGACGATCGTCGTCGTCCGACATCCGCGGCGGACGCCGTTCAGCACCGACCGGCGGACGTCCC
>JBDUBG010000048.1:0-2906 GCA_040004215.1 Pseudolysinimonas sp.
CGATGTCGGGCACCGCGACGTTGACGATGCTCGAGTCGATCATGCTCAGCAGCGGTCCGACCAGCAGGCCGAAGGTCGCGATCCGTCCGAGGTGGATGCCCGGCGAGGCCGGGCCGGCGGGTGCGGTACTCATCGCCTACGAGCCTCGCACACCGCCAACCCGAGCCGGCGACACGCCCCGTGGGCCTTTCGGCCCTGTCACTCCGCGCCGCCATCCGGTTGAGTCGGCGCAACACCACCCATGACACCAACCACAAGGGAGCCGCTATGGACACGAACGAATCCCCTGTCATGGCGATCAGCGACGCGGAAACCTGGGAGCTACTTCGCGTTACCCAGCTGGGACGCCTCGCCGCCCACGCGGCCGACCAACTCGACATCTTCCCTATCAACTACGTTGTCGACGGTTCGAGCCTGGTCTTCCGCACTGCGCCCGGCACCAAGCTTCTCGAACTGACCGTGAACCAGTCGGTCGCGTTCGAGATCGACGGAGGCTCCGAGCACATGGTGTGGGCGGTGATTGTGAAAGGCACCGCAGAAGAACTCCATCGCCAGGCCGATATCGATCACGCCGAACAACTAGAGCTGACCTCGTGGGTCGCCACACCGAAAGATCGCTACGTGCGCATCACGCCGACCACCGTGACGGGGCGACGGTTCGCCCGGGGGCCAGCGCCTGAGGTCGAGCTCACCTACTGACGCGACCGACCCCGCGCGGGTCCGAGCGAATTCCAGGGTGGCATCCGTCAGACTGAGCGGATGGTAGCCGCCCGACTCCTCGACGTGCTCCTGGTGATCGTGCTGCTGGTCTACCTCGGCGAAGGCTGGCGCAACGGATTCATTCGCAGCCTGAGCGCGATCGTGGGACTGGTCGCGGGTGGGGCTGCGGCGTTCTTCCTGATTCCGGTGGTCGGCGCGGTGGTTCCCGACCCGTTCTGGCGCACCTTCTTGGTGGTCTCCGTCGCGGTCGCCCTCATCATCTTGGGCAGCATGGCCGGTGCCGGCATTGGTCGCGCGCTGCGTGGGCGGGTCGAGAAGACTCCACTTCGCCCACTCGATCGAGTCGGTGGCGCGGTCGCCAACCTGGTGGTCGGCGCACTCATCACAGCGTTGCTGGCTGGCAGCGTGGCGTCCCTTGGCATTCCGGTGCTGAGTGCAGCCGTCAGCAACTCGTGGGTGCTGCAATCCATCAACACGGCGACCCCAGAACCGGTGACGGCCGCCCTAGCCCGCCTGCGCTCGGCAGTGCTTGCCCAGGGCCTTCCGGTGATCTCGGGTGGATTCTCGGGCATCACCAAGTCGCCCGGAGTTCCCCAGGTCGACACGGGCACCACCACGCTGGCCGCGGCGGCCGCCTCGGTGGTGCGCATCAACGGCACCGCGTACGCCTGCGGTCAGAACCAATCGGGTTCGGGGTTCGTGATCGCGAAAGACCGGATCGTCACCAACGCGCACGTCGTCGCGGGAGTGCAGCAGCCGATCGTCCAGGCGCCGAACGGCCAGACCCTCGACGGTCGCATCGTCTACTTCGACCCCCAGAACGATCTTGCCGTGATCGCCGTGTCTGGCCTGAACGCGGCCACTCTGACGCTCGGCAGCACGCTGGCCGTCGGCGACGACGCGGTGATCGACGGCTATCCATACGGTGGACCGTTCACCACCGGGGGCGCACAGGTGCTCGCCCGTTCGACCGAAAGCGTCGAAAACATCTACAGCGACGCGCGCACCAGCCGCGAGCTCTACACGCTGGCGGCCGACATCGAACCCGGCAACTCGGGCGGTCCCCTGCTCGAGAAGAACGGGTCGATCGCCGGCATCGTGTTCGCCAAAAGTTCGACGGACGCCAACCTCGGCTACGCGATGACCGACACCCTGCTCGCACCGGTGGTGCAGCAGGCGGCAGCGCTCAGCGCTCCGATCAGCTCGGCGACCTGCGTGAAGGGATGAAGCTCGACGCTTTGGCTCCGAGCTAGGCCTGGTGCAAGAACATCAGGAACGTCGCCGTGAGCGAGCCAGCGAGCACGAGCCCGACGAGCGACGACACCACAATGCTCAGCACCGCCCAGCTGCGACGACCGAGTCGACCGTCTTTGGTTTCGCGGATGCCACGCACACCATACGAGATCGTCGCGGCCACCAAGCCACCGACCACCAAGAAGTGAAGCAACTCGAGCCCGAGAGCGGCGGTGACCAGGTTCTTCGTGTCGGAGGTCAACATGACGACGCCGAGCGCGAGGGCTCCGACAACGATGTTGGCGACAATCACCAGGATGGCCAGCTGCAGGCTACGGGTCGCGGCGAGGTCGACGGGCCGACCCTTGCGATCACTAGCCACGGCGTGGAGGGCGCCGCAACGCGAGCAGTATGAGCTGCTCGGGGCGAGGCGCGCGCCACACAGCGCGCAGGAGAAACGGGTATCGACAGCGGTCAGGGGGAAGACCGTGACGGCGTGGGGGGCGACCGACATGTCCCCCATCCTAGGGACATTCGGCTGAGTGCGGGGTACGAGTTTTTAAAGGCAATTTCGCGCACGGGGTAGCGCGATTTTGTCCCCCGAACTAGGGTCTTGGTCACAACAAGTGAGGGCTCACATGACGAGTGGATACAACTCTCGATTCGAGCGCAGAGATCTGGTGCTGGCGACGATCACTGCGCTCATCGGTGTCTGCGCCGTTGTCGCCGCGGCGGCAGGCGTGCTGCTGCTGACGGGAACGCACCTCTAGAGGGCGCTGACCCTAGGCCGCTGACCCTCGGGCGGCTGGCCCGTATCAGTCCCTACTCAGGTGTCGTCGGCGCAGCAGACACAATCACGACCTTGCCTCGTAGGTGCCCGGTCTCCAAGCGACGGAACGCCTCAGCTACCTCGTCGAACGCGAACGAGGCAGCGATCGGCAGCTCGAGGTCGC
>JBDUBG010000478.1:0-9673 GCA_040004215.1 Pseudolysinimonas sp.
ACCTTCGCGCTTCTTCACCTCATCGCGCAGCTGCTCCCAAATGCGTTGACCGACCTTGTATGACGGCGCCTGCCCTGGCCAGCCGAGGTAGCGATTGACCTCGAAACGGATGAATGAGTCGTTCATGTTGACGTTCTTCCGCATGAACTCCAGGGCATCGTCCGCCGTCCACGGCCCGGTGCCGGCGAGATTCGGCTTGCCCAGGTGGACGCCAATGTCGAGCACGACGCGTGCGGCACGCATTCTCTGGCCATCGAGCATCCCGAGGCGGTCTGCGGGGTTCTGAAGGTAGCCGAGTTCGTCCATCAGTCGCTCGGCGTAGAGCGCCCAGCCTTCCGCGTGGCCGCTGGTGCCGGCGAGGCTGCGTCGCCAAGTATTCAGCAGGGCACGGTTGTAGACCGCCTGACCGAGCTGCAGGTGATGTCCGGGAACGCCCTCGTGATAGACGGTCGTGGTCTCGCGCCAGGTGTCGAACTCGGTGACGCCCTCTGGGACGCTCCACCACATGCGTCCCGGACGACTGAAGTCGTCGTTGGGCGAGGTGTAGTAGATGCCGCCCTCTTGCGTGGGGGCGATCATGCACTCGATGGTCTTCACCGGGTCTGGGATGTCGAAATGGGTTCCCGACAACTCGGAGACTGCCTGATCTGCCAACTCCTGCATCCAGCGCTGGAGCGCTTCGGTGCCGTGCAGTTTCAAGGATTCGTCGGCCTCAAGAAACGCGATCGCCTCGTCAACCGACGCACCCGGCTTGATCTGACCGGCGATTTGGGTCTGCTCCTCGACCATGCGCGCCAACTCTTCGATGCCCCACTCGTAGGTTTCGTCGAGGTCGATGACCGCACCCAGGAAGCGACGGGAGTGGAGCGCGTAAAGCTCGCGACCGACCCCGTCTTGTTCGCTCGCCTTCGGCGCCAACTCGACTTCCAAAAACTCGGCCAGTTTGGCGTACGCAGCGGCAGAGGCCTCTGCGCCTTTGTGCAACTCGCCCTTCAGCGTGTCGGGCAACGCTCCCCCGCCCTCCAGAGCTGCGGAACCGGTGAAGTCGAAGAAGAAGCCGAGCGGATCGGCATGCCGTCGCACGCCTGTCGCCGTTTCGGCCACCTGCCGACGGGCTGGCACGACACCGTCAGAGATGCCCTTTCGGAGAGTCTCGATATAGCCGTCGACCGCTCCAGGCAGATTGCTGAGCCTCTCGGCGATGGTCGCCCAGTCTGCTTCGGTCGCCGTCGGCATCAGGTCGAAGGTGTCGCGGATACCCTGCGCTGGCGAGGCGATGACGTTGACGTCGCGCTCGTGCATCTTCGCCGCGTGGTACTCGGCGCTGAGTCGGAGTTCGGCCAGCAGGTCGGTCTTGGTGACCTCGTCAACGGAGTCGACGGGCGTTGCCCCCTCAAGTTCTGCAATGACGGCATTGCCGGCGGCGAGTTGCGCGTCCTGGCCGGCGGGCGAGAAGTCGCCGAACTCGCCGAGGCGACCGGGGATGCCGACCCAGAGGGCGATATCCGGATCCAGCTCGGCCATGGTGGTCACCCACTTTTCGGCGATGGCATCGATCGGGGTGGTCTGACGGGGGGACGGAGTTGCAGCGTCGCTCATGCTTGCAGCCTAATCACGGGGCCGCCTCGTCGATAGCGCGAGGCGGCTCGCGCTATTGCTGATCGAGGTCGGTGGCCAGCATCGCGACGAGCGCGTCGAGAGCTGCGTCGGCACCCTCGTCGCTGGCTGAAAGCGTGACCTGCTCACCGTGCCCGATGCCGAGTGACAGCACGCCCAGGATGCTGGCCGCATTGACGCTCTTGCCTGTCGCGGACGTGAGAGTCACTGTGACACCGGTCTTGGCAGCGGCCTGACTGAACAACGAGGCCGGACGTGCGTGCAAACCCACACTCGAGGCGACAACGACGGTGCGGACTGACATGGTGACCTCCAAGCTTTCTCGAACCCTAGTGCGCGGCGGCATCCCAGTTGGGTCCGGATCCGAGTTGAACATCGAGAGGCACGCTCAGCGATGCTGCGTTGGCCATGCGCGCACGCACGATCTCGGTGAGCTCGTCGAGCTCCCCCTTCGCCACCTCGAGCACGAGTTCGTCGTGGACCTGCAGCAGCATCCGCGAGGCAAGTGAGCGCTCGCGAATATCGGAGTCGATGCCGAGCATCGCGCGCTTGATGATGTCGGCGGCAGACCCTTGAATCGGTGAGTTGAGCGCCTGACGTTCGGCGTTTTCGCGCAGCACTCTGTTGGTCGACGTGAGGTCTGAGAACGGGCGGCGGCGCCCGAAGATTGTGGTCGTATAGCCGTCGCTGCGCGCCTGCTCCACGACGCCACGCAGGTAGTCACGAACTGCTCCGAAACGGGCGAAGTAGTCGGCCATGAGTTCGCGCGCCTCTGAACTCTCGATGCGCAACTGCTTCGACAAGCCGAACGCCGAGAGACCGTATGCGAGTCCATATGACATCGCCTTGACCTTGGTGCGCATTGTCGGCGTGACATCGGCGGGGTCGACCTTGAAGATGCGCGCGCCAACGAAACGATGCAGATCTTCGCCTGACTGGAAGGCTTCGATCAGCCCGGCATCTTCTGAGAGGTGCGCCATGATGCGCATCTCGATCTGCGAGTAGTCGGCGGTGAGAAGAGTCTCGAAGCCCTCCCCTGGTCGGAACGCCGACCGCACCTCGCGCCCCACCTCGGTCTTGATCGGGATGTTCTGCAGATTGGGGTCGTTCGACGAAATGCGTCCGGTGGCCGAGCCGGTCTGTTCGTAGGTGGTGTGAACGCGTCCGTCTGGCCCGACACCCTTCTCGAGGGTCTCGACGATCTGCCGGATCTTGGTGGCGTCTCGATGCTGCAACAACAGCTCCAGAAAGGGATGCGGATGCTGTTCCTGCAAATCGGTGAGGCTCGCCGCATCCGTCGAGAAGCCGGTTTTGTTCTGCCGGGTCTTCGGCATGCCGAGCTGGTCGAACAACACCTCTTGCAGTTGCTTCGGCGAGCCGAGGTTCACCTCGCGCCCAATCTCGCCGTATGCCTTCTGAGCGATGTCGGCCGACTGGGCGCCCAGTCGCGAGTTGAGCTCGGCGAGCACATCACTAGCGACCGTTACGCCTTGGATCTCCATGCGCGCGAGCACCGGGATCAGCGGCGCCTCGATGTCGCGCGACACCTCCAACGAGCCCGGGTCGAGGCGTTCCATCAGTTCGTTTGCCAGACGCAGCAGATACCAGGCTTCGGTCGCAGGGCTGAGCGGCTCGGTCTCGGGCACCAATTGGCTGGGATCGGGCTCGGGCAGCGTCTCACCGAGGTAGTAGTAGGTGAGGCCGCCCAGACTGTCGGCCTTCGTGCCGGGGCGCAGAAGCCATGCGCCCAGAGCGGTGTCGAAGGCGATTCCGTTGAGCTCGAGCCCCGTGCCAGCCAGCGACTTCAGCTGGCGCTTGGCGTCGTGCAAGTACTTCGGTGAGTCAGATGCCAGCCAGCGCTCGAGCGCCGCATAGTCGGGACGGCCCGGCGCCCAGGGCACCCAGGCGCTCTCGGTCAGGCTGGCGATGCCGAAACCGTCGATCTGCCCGTTGAGGGAGACAATGCGCACACCGAGCGGCGCCGTGTTTTTGGCGGACGCGGCGTCTAGCCACTTCTCGAGTTCCTCATCGACCAGAGTGCGCACGGCAGGAATGGACGCAACGGGAAGCTTGCCGTCGGCGACCGCCGCGAGGTCGTCAGCCGTGCCCTCCAACTTGATCACCCGATCAAGGAGGGTGCGAAACTGCAGCCGTTCGAAGACGTCGCGCACCGCCGTGGCGTCGATCGGATTGCGCACGAGGTCACGAGGCCCGACCGGAAGTTCGACGTCGCGAACCAGCCGATTGAGCTTGCGGTTGCGCACCACCCGGTCTTGCTGCTCGCGAAGGTTGTTGCCGACGACGCCGCCGATATCGTCGAGGTGGGCGAGCACTTCAGCGGCGGTTCCGTATTGCTGGATCCACTTCACCGCGGTCTTCTCGCCGACCTTGTCGACACCCGGCAGGTTGTCGCTGGTCTCGCCCACCAGCGCCGCGATCTCGGGGTACTGCTCCGGGTTGATGCCGTAGCGCTCGCGCACAGCATCCGGGTCGTAGACCTTCAGCTCAGAAACTCCCCGCGCGTTCGGGTACAGCAGCGTGACATCGTCGTCGACCAGCTGGATCGCGTCACGGTCACCCGAAACCACCAGCACCCGATAGCCCTGCTCTTTGCCCTGCAGCGAGAGGGTGGCGAGGATGTCATCCGCCTCGAAGTCTTCTTTCGTGATTGTCACGATGCTCATGGCGTGCAGCGCCTCTTGGAGCAGCGGCACCTGGCCCTTGAACTCCGGTGGTGTCTCGCTTCGCGTGCCCTTGTAGTCCTCGTATTCGCGGTTGCGAAACGAGAACCGTGAGATGTCGAATGCCACCCCGAGGTGGGTCGGCTTTTCTTTCTGCAAGAGCAGAATCAGCATCGAGAGAAAGCCATGGATGGCGTTGGTGTGCTGGCCATCACGCGTCACGAAGCTGTCGATCGGCAGCGCATAGAACGCCCGGAAGGCGAGCGAATGACCGTCGATGAGCAGGAGGGTAGGCTTTTCGGAGTCCGGCACGGGCTCAGCCTATCCGCCGGTTCCGACACAGCAGCCGGAGAGTTGAATGACGAAATTTCCCCCGAACACGCCGCAAGAACTGCTGACGCGGCTGGCAGACGGGGGCGGTGAACTCCCGCGATCGATGGGGATCGAGTTCATCGAGCTCTCGCCTGAATACTCCGTCGCTACGATGCCGGTCGACGGCAACCGACAGGTAGTCGGCCTGCTCCACGGCGGCGCACACGTCGTTCTCGGCGAGTCGCTGGGATCGATCTCATCAGCCCTTCACGGGGGTGTCGGTCGCTACGCGGTGGGTATCGAAATAAACGCCACCCACAGTCGCTCGATCACTGAGGGGCTGGTCACCGGGACCTGCCGCGCGCTGGTACTGGGACGCACGCTCTGCACGCACGAGATCGTGATGACCGACGACCAAGGCCGCAGACTTTCGACAGTGCGCATGACCAACATGCTGAGAGACGTCGAGCACTGATCGGCATCGAGAACTTTCGCGATCTCGGCGGCCTCCCGCTGCGGGGCGGAGGCGTCACGCGCTCGAGGGCGATCTGGCGCTCCGGGCATCTTGATCGAGTGGATGCCGCTGGCTGGGCGGAACTCCGCACACTAGGCATCACAACGGTCGTCGATCTGCGCAATCCGGAGGAGCGCGCCGAGGCGAACGACGGGCCTGATGACATCCAGGTGCTGTCGCTCCCCCTTGAAGACACCACCGATCCGCAGTACTTCGGCACGTGGAACAACGACTGGGCAACCCCAGACTTCTCCGCGTGGGGTCGCGTGCGGTGGCCCGTGTTGTGGTCAGCGGTGCTCACGGCGATCGCCGAAGCGCCCGGCGGGGTGCTCGTCCACTGTGCCGCCGGGCGCGACCGCACCGGACTGGTGTCAGCGCTCCTACTCGAAACCGCCGGCGTCGAGAGGGCTGCGGTGCTCGAGGACTACGTCCGCGGGATCCGCGAGTCGTCACGCCATGACATCGACGAGCACGTCGAGGAGTACTCCCGTGCGCTTGGTCGCCTGCTCGACGACCTCCACTCAGAACCCGAGCTGCGGCGTGCCGCCGCGAAACTCGGTTGAGCTACTTCTTGGCAGCCAGCTGATCGATGATCGCTTGTGCGACATCGTGCATGGTGAGGCGGCGATCCATGGATGCCTTCTGGATCCAGCGGAATGCCTCCGGCTCGCTGAGCCCCATCTTCTCGTTGAGCAAGCCCTTGGCGCGGTCGACGAGCTTGCGGGTCTCGAAGCGCTCGACCATATCGGCGACCTCGGCCTCGAGGGTCACGATTTGCTGGTAGCGGCTGAGCGCGATCTCGATCGCCGGGAGCAGGTCGTTCGGCGTGAACGGCTTCACCACGTAGGCGAGAGCGCCAGCCTCGCTCGCGCGCTCCACCAGTTCTTTCTGGCTGAACGCGGTGAGCAGCACGACCGGAGCGATGTGGTTCTTGGCAAGCTTCTCTGCGGCAGAGATGCCGTCGAGAAGCGGCATCTTGACATCCATGATCACCAGGTCGGGTCGCAGCTCGGTGGCGAGGGCAACTGCCGTCTCGCCGTCTCCGGCCTCGCCGACGACGTCAAAACCGTTGTCACGCAGAATTTCGACGATGTCGAGGCGGATCAACGACTCATCCTCAGCCACAACAACACGTCGCGGGGCGGGCGGGGTCTCCTGCAGGTCACTCACAGTGGGAGCCTACGGTATCGTTCCAGGTGCTGTGCCTCAGGGCACATGCGCCGGATTGGCGGAATGGCAGACGCGGGGCACTCAAAATGCTCTGTCCGCAAGGGCGTGAGGGTTCGAGTCCCTCATCCGGCACCAGTAGCACCTGACGTTCTGAGCATGGCGGCAGTTCAGCCTGCTGCGGGCACCCAGGTCACCGTTCCTGACTTGTCGGTCACCGTGACGTTCACAACGGCTGACGTACCGTCTGCGAGGGTCTCAGTGCAGCTGAAAGTACTTGTCACAGCAGGCAGAGCGTCCGACGGGCAGGATGCGATGTTCGCGGCTTGTCCGAAGTCTTTCTGGGCACCGGCGACAAGTTCCTGCTCGACGGTGCTGTGGAACGAAACGGTGCTGGAGACCACCTGGTTGAGCTGACTGACATCGGCGGCACTCGGCACGCCCAAGAGCATCGGAACGAGTGGGAGCACCGAAATGACGGTGGCGGCGCCTGACAAGAGCACTCCGAGGAGCGAGATCGCCAGCCCCTCACCGGTGATGCGCGCGCGTCGGAAGGCTGGTACTGCACAGATCAGGCCGATCAGACCCGGAATCAACGGAATCACGGTGGTGTAGCCCAGAGCCATTGACCCGAGGTACGCGGCGACGGCGACGATACCGATCACGACGACGACAACCCCTGAGCGGTTGGTCTCTGTGGGTCGGTAAACCTCAGAATCCACATACGACTGCTCGAAGCTGGAGCTGAACGGGCTCACGCTCTGCTCGGTGAACTGGAAGGCGTCCGCGCCAACCGCAAGTTGCTCGCCCGTCGCGCCTGTTGACCAGACGGAATCCGCAGACGGCGCTGCCGTCATGTGGTCTGTCCACGATCCGCCGCTCCACCAGCGGTACGCCCGAGAATCCGTCGGATCCGGGTACCACCCGGCCTGCGGAGTAATGATGTCGGTCATGCGTCCCCCCGGAACATTCGTGCTGTGTGCACTCCTCGATCCTCTCGGGAATGGGCGGTGATGGCGACCCCACATGCGGGGCTCCCCCAGACGGGGGAAGCGGCTACGCTGGGCGCCACGAACTCAGGGAGGCCGACGTGGTGACTGGCTCAGGCACAAAAGACGATCCGTGGCAGTTGACCACCGCGCCCGGCTCGTCGAACTACACCATGTACCGCGACGAATCCGCTGTTCCACCCACCATCGTGTGCCAGGTCGGCTCGACCAAACTGCTCTATCACGGGCGTGCCGTCGAGGACCTGCAGTTCTGGCTCCAGGCCCAGGACGGTTGGGTGCCGTTGGGTGCCGCAGACGAGGGGAAGGATGCCGCAGAAGGCAGCGTCGAGTGGTTCGGTCGCTGGACCAGCAACCCGATCGGCGGCTGGTACGGACTCCGCAATGGCTACCGAGGCCGGTTTGGCATGTATCTGCCGCCGCTCCTCGAAGCGCTGGGCCTGGCCGAGCTCACTCACGATCCCCGCAACAATTCGATGCGCGCGGTCCTGTAGTCCGTCTCTCTAGCGCGCTGTGATCAGCCGGAGTGACCCGTCGAACTCGGGCTGGGTGCGCAGCATCCCGAATCGGCGGTCCCACTCCCCCGAGTCGAGGTCGACCCGCAGGGCGGCAACGTAGCCGTCTGCTGTCGCGGCGTCGACAAAACTCCACGCCGAGTTCGCGAGGCGAGCGCCCGGGTCAAGAAGCGCCTCTGGACGGCCGTAATACGCCTCTCCGAAGCCGTCGACACAGTCGAGCGGCACGGGGACCGCATCGACCTGCAGGGCGCCCCCCAGGCCCTCCGCCAGCCGAGAGATTGAGGGATACCGCCCGGCCTCGGTCGAGATCACCCGCGGCGCGTACTCCGCCAACCAGAACCGCTCGAGCTGGTCGGGGTCACAGGTCAGAATGACGACCGGCCCCCGAGTAACCCGTCGCAGCTCGGCCAAGCCCCGGTCGAGGTCGCTCCACTGGTGCACCGAGAAGGTCGCCATCGACGCGTCAAATGAATCGTCGTCGAACGGCAGGCTCTCGGCGACAGCATCCACAGCTGGCGGCAGGTGAACAGGTCGTTGGGCCCGCATCGACGCAGAGGGCTCTACCGCGGTGAGTTCGCGGTCGATCGGCTCGTAGGAGCCAGCCCCCGCGCCGACGTTCAGGACGGTGCGGGAGTCGCCGATCGCATCCAGGATGCGCGAGGCGACCCGGGGATCGGGTCGTCGGTAGCGGGCGTAGTCGACCCCGATCCGGCCGTAGTTCGCATCGCCGGCGCTGCCATCGTCGAAGGCGCGAGCGCTGCCACTAGTCGGCGTGCTCACCGCTCTCCCAGACCGGAGCCGCAGCATTCATTGCGTCACCGACCACGTGCACACGCAAGTCGTTGGTGGAGCCAGGAATTCCGGGAGGGGATCCCGAGATGACGACGACTTTGTCGCCGATCTCAGCCAGCCCGGCCTCGATCAGGCACCTGTCGACCTGGTGGTACATCGCGTCGGTGTGCGTCACTCTGTCGACCAGGAACGATTCGATGCCCCAGGTGAGCGCCATCCGCCTGCGGATCGCCTCATCGGGCGTGAATGCCTTCATCGGGATGCGGAACCGCAACCGCGACATGCGACGAGCCGAGTCGCCAGACTCCGTGAACACACAGACGTACTTGGCATCGACGAAGTCGGCAACCTCTGCCGCGACGAGGGTAATCGCGCCACCCTGAGTGCGCGGCTTGGTACCCAGCGGCGGGATGCGTTCCAGACCGTGGTCTTCCGTCGATGCGACGATTCGGGCCATGGTTGCGACCGTCACCACCGGATACTCACCCACGCTCGTCTCACCCGAGAGCATCACCGCGTCGGCGCCGTCGAGCACTGCATTTGCGACGTCCGAGGTTTCAGCGCGGGTGGGCACTGGGCTCGAGATCATCGATTCGAGCATCTGGGTCGCCACGATGACCGGCTTGGCCATGCGACGCGCCAGCTCGACCGCGTGCTTCTGCACGATCGGCACTGCCTCGAGCGGCAGCTCGACACCGAGATCGCCGCGCGCGACCATGATGCCGTCGAAGGCATCAATGATCTCTTCGAGATGGTCGACGGCTTGCGGCTTCTCGATCTTCGCGATCACGGGGATCTTGCGGCCCTCCTCCGCCATGATCTCGTGCACACGAGTGATATCTGACGCGTCCCGCACGAACGAGAGGGCGATGTAGTCGGCACCCAGCTGGAGACCCCAGCGCAGGTCGGCCTCATCCTTCTCCGACAGGGCAGGAACATTGACCGCAACACCGGGAAGGTTGATGCCCTTGTTGTTTGACACCGGTCCGGCGACAATCACCTTCGTGCGCACGCGCGTTCCGTCGGTGTCGAGCACCTCGACCTTGACCTTGCCGTCGTCGATCA
>JBDUBG010000032.1:0-9646 GCA_040004215.1 Pseudolysinimonas sp.
CGGTCTGGGTCGCATTGTTGATCAGGATGTCGAGGGGCCCGGCCTCTGACACCGATTCGGCCAGCGCGATCACCTGGGCCGGGTCGCGCAGGTCGATGCCGACGACGCGGAGGCGGTGGATCCAGTCGCCCGAGTCGGGCAGGCTCGTGAAGCGGCGCACGGCATCGCGAGGGAATCGGGTCGTGATGGTGGTGTGCGCGCCATCCCGAAGCAGACGCAGCGCGATGTACATGCCGATCTTGGCGCGGCCGCCGGTGAGCAGGGCGCGCTTGCCGGTGAGGTCGGTGCGGGCGTCGCGCTTGGCGTGGCTCATGGCCGCGCAGTCGGGGCAGAGCTGGTGGTAGAAGGCGTCGACCTGCGTGTAGTCCTGTTTGCAGATGTAGCAGGGGCGGGGCTTGCGCAGGGTGCCGGCGGTCTTGCTGATCGTACTCGTCGAGATCGGGATGCCGCGGGTCTCGTCATCGATTCGGTCTGCGGCCCCGGTGGCAGTCGCCGCGACGACCGCGCGATCGGCAGCCGCGTCGGCGGCGCGGGCATCCAGGCGACGCGTCTGCTTCACGGCCTTGAACATCTTGGCCGTGGCCTGGCGCACGGTCACGAAGTCGGGGTCAGAGTCGTCGAGCGCAGCCAGTTGCGCGAGCACACGCAGGGTGGCGGCAAGGTCGTCTGGATCGAGTCCGCCCGAGTCGGCGGGTAGATCAGACGCTGAGGGCACAGGCAATGGTACGTGGGTCAGGGGTGCCGCTTACTATTCCTCTCATGAGCCGTGTTCGCCTTGACTTGTTTGTTTCGCTCGACGGCTACACCTCGAAGCCCGACGGCACCTCCGACAATCCGATGGGTGACGACTGGGGCCGCCTCACGAGCGCATACACCGCGACCCGCACCTTCCACGAGAAGGTGTTCGGCGACACCAGCGGCGCCGGCACTACCGGCCTCGATGACGCCCATGCCGCGTCGTTCTTCGAGGGCGTGGGAGCCGAGATCATGGGCGCCGCGATGTTCGGCCTGCACTCCTACCCCGACGACCCGGACTGGAAGGGGTGGTGGGGCGACGAGCCCCCGTTCCAGTGCCCGGTCTTCGTGCTGACGCACACCGCGCCGCGGCCGGAGCTGTCGGTCGGTGCCACGACGTTCCACTTCCGACGCGGACCGATCCACGACGTGCTCGCCGAGGCGACTGCGGCCGCCGGTGGCAAGGATGTGCGCATCGGTGGGGGCATCCGCACCGCACGCGAGTTTCTGCTTGCAGGACTGGTCGACGAACTGCACCTCCAGATCGCGCCAGTCGTCCTCGGCCGTGGCACCCCGCTGTGGGATGGCCTGCGCGAGCTTGAGCTCAGCCACACGGTGACGAGCGAGGTCGCCGAGAGTGGCACGATCCACGTGACCTTCACGCGGTAGGTCTCGGCTCAGTCGGCGATGATGAGCTCCCCGTTGCCGAGAGCTAGTGAAATGGCGGCAGACGGTTCCACATCGGTGATGAGGCCGGCGAGGTGTTCGAGGCCAGCGACCCGGTGTCGGGCGATGCGACCGATCTTTGAGGAGTCCGCCAAGACGAACGACATTCTCGAGTTGCGCAGGATGCTTTGCCGGGTCACCGCTTCGTCCAGGTAGTAGTCGGTCAAGCCCGCTTCGCTGTCGACACCGCCCGAGCCGAGAAAGGCCACATCGGCGAAAATGCTGTCGAAGAATGTCGTGGTTTGGGAGTTCGAGAGCGCGAGGTCACCCGACCGCAGCCGGCCACCGCTCACGAGCACCTCGATGTGGGGGCGATCGGCAAGCTCCATGGCGACGAGGAGTGAGCAGGTGACCACGACGCCCACAAAGTCATAGGGCAGCGCGCGAGCGACCTGGAGCGCCGTAGTTCCGATGTCAATGATGACGGTCTGCCCCGGTTGAACCAGCTTCGCGGCGGCGACGCCGATGCGCACCTTGCCGGAGTTTGCGAGAGCGACGCGCTCCGAAAAAGGGGCTTCGTTGCCCACCGGCGCGAGCTGCGCACTTTGAGCGCCGCCGTGCACGCGCTGAACGTCACCATGGCGCTCCAGTGCCAACAGATCGCGACGAATCGTCTCGGTCGAGACGTCAAGTGAGCGGGCCAACTCGTCGGTACTCACGATCCGAGCGGTACGGATCCGGTCAGAGATGCGCGCGCGTCGTTCGCTGGGGAGCATGGCAGCCAACCTATCTTTTAGCATCGCGGGACTTGACGCGGAAAGCCACAAGACTCCACACTAAGCCAACTAATCACACAATCGTGATCAGTTTGTGATCAAATCTCACCGGTCGCATCCCCCGCCTGTACGTTTCAAAGGAGAATCCGTATGGCTCAGAAGTCGTTGGATCCTGATAGCCAATCCGTCTCGGGTAGCAGTATCGCCGAGTTCGGTTACAAGCAAGAACTCAAGCGAGGCACCGGTCGCTTCTCGTCATTCGCGGTTGCGTTCGCCTTTGTTTCCATCGCAACCGGCATCTTCACTACCTACGGTGCGGTGCTCAACTCATCAGGCCCGGCAGGAATCTGGACCTGGCCGATCGTGGTCGTCGGTCAACTCATGGTGGCCTTCATCTTCGGCTCGCTCGCCGCCCGCATCCCGGTGACCGGGTACTCATACCAGTGGATGTCGCGACTGGCGAACCCCGTGCTCGGTTGGATCATGGGCTGGGTCTCCTTCACTTTTCTTGCCGTGGTTGTTGTCGCTGTCGACTACACGATCGCCTCGGCGATCCTGCCTGAGCTCCTCAACTACGTAGGAACCGCAGGCAACGCCTGGGTGATCACGGCTGTCGTCATCGTGCTCCAGGCTCTTCTGGTCGCGTTCAGCACCAAGTGGACGGAGCGCGTCAACAACTTTGCGGTGCTCGCTGAATTGATCGGCATGCTGCTTCTGGTCGTCCTGCTCTTCATCGTGGGCTTCGTGATGAAAGAACTCAACGTGGGCAACCTGTTCTCGACGGGTGCCATCCCCAGTGCCAACTACTTCAGCTTCGGCACCCTCACCCATGTCGGCCCGTGGATGCTCGGAACCCTGCTCGGGGCGTTCACCATCGTCGGGTTCGAGTCGGCAGCAAACCTGGCGGAAGAGACCAAGGAGCCGGCGCGAGTGGTGCCGCGCGCCATGTGGACGGCAGTGCTCGCCTCGGGCGTTCTGGGCTTCCTCTTCCTTCTGGTCGTCACCATGCTGGCGGGCGATCCCGTGAAGCTCGCGAAGTCGGGCACTCCGATCGCCGACGTCATTACTCACGTTCTGGGGCCCGTCATCGGCACCGCGCTTCTGGTTCTGGTCGTCATCGCGATCTTCGCCTGCGGAATGATCATCATGCTGTCGGGCGTACGGCTGGTCTGGGCGATGTCTCGCGACGACAGGTTCCCCGGGCACAAGGCCTGGCGACGGGTGTCACCGCGTTGGGGTACCCCCGCCTTGGCGACGGTTTTCATCTTCGTCGTCGCGCAGGTCATCCTTGCCGCGTTTGCCTTGCAGACGAACGTGCTGTTCAGCCTGTTCGGAGCCGCCACGTTGCTGCCCGCGGTGATCTACGCATCCACGGTGCTGCTGTACATCATCAAGCGCAAGTCACTTCCGCCGAGCAAGGGATTCACGCTCGGAGTGTTTGAGGTACCGGTCATTGTCATCGCTTCGGTGTGGCTCGTCTTCGAGCTGCTCATCTTCCGCGACGCATCGTTTGCGACCGCGTGGATCTACGTCGCGATCATGGTGGCGATCGGCGCGGTGTACTTCGTGTTCCTGCTGATCAGCCGGGGCGGGGTGAAGGGCATTGCGATGCCCGACCTGCACTCGATCGACAAAGAACTCGACGCAGACGCTGCCAGCGCGACAAAATAAAAGATGACAACCGTCCTCGCTATCGACCAAGGAACATCGGGTACCAAGGCAGTTGTCGTTGATGGCGCCGGGAAAATTCTCGGCCTGTCAGAGCTGCCCGTCCGTCCCCGCTATTTCGCCGAGGGTGCGGTGGAGCAAGACCCCATCGCGCTGTTGGATTCGGTCGTCGAGGCAGGACGCGCTGCGGTTGCCCAGTCGCGGGCGACCGTCGACATCGTCACCGTCGCCAATCAGGGGGAGAGCGTGCTTGCCTGGGATCCCGACTCAGGCAAGCCGCTCTCTCAGCTGATCGTCTGGCAAGACCGACGAGCAGAGACTGTCACTTCGAAGCTCGCCAGCCACGCAGATCTCATCGCTCAGCGCACCGGCCTGGTGCTCGACCCGTACTTCTCGGCCCCGAAACAGGCGTGGCTTCGCGAGAACGTCACGACAGAAGGCGTCGTCACCACTTCTGACAGCTGGATCATCCATCAGCTCACGGGCGAGTTCGTGACAGACGTCTCCACCGCAAGCAGGTCGCTCGTTACCGACCTCGACACCGGCGAGTGGGACCGCGAACTGCTCGAGTTGTTCAACCTGGGTGATGAGCAGTTGCCCACAATTCTTTCGTCTGATGCGATAGCGGGAACGACCACGGCGTTCGGAACCACAGCACTGCCGGTCGGTGGCCTCGTCGTCGACCAGCAGGCGGCGCTGCTCGCCGAGAACTGCCTTGAGCTGGGTGACGCCAAGTGCACATTTGGCACGGGCGCCTTCTTGCTGGCCAATACCGGGCGCGTTGCGACCCGGTCAAGCGTCGGGCTCGCGGCCTCGGTGGCCTGGACCGACCGTGGAGCACTCACCTACTGCTTCGACGGCCAGGTCTATACAGCTGCCTCTGCGGTCCGGTGGTTGCAGTCCATGGGCTTCATCGAGTCGGCTGAGGATCTTGATCGGGTTGCCGCCACCGACTCTGCGGGAGTCCTCAGCGTTCCCGCGTTCGCCGGTCTCGGTGCCCCGTGGTGGCGTCCGGATGCGAGGGCCTCCCTCTCGGGCATGTCGCTGTCGACCGGCCCCGAGCACGTCGTCCTCGCCGTGCTGCAGGGAATCGCTGCGCAAGTCGCCGAGCTCGGCTCACTGGTCGCTGCCGACATCGGCACGCCGCTTCAGAGCCTCCGAGTTGACGGCGGACTCACGCAGAGCAAGGTGCTCATGCAGGCGGTGGCCGACCTTCTTCAGGTCGAGATCGAGGTGTACCCCTCGCAACACGCCACTCCGCTCGGGGCGGTAGCGCTGGCCAGGGTGGCGCACGATCCGCAGCTCGAACTGAAGGATGCGGTCATCCCCTGGACGCCCACCACCGCGTTCCAGCCGAAGTGGTCGGCCGATCAGGCTGCACAGTTCCGCTCGGAGTGGGCACTGGCAGCGCAGAACAACTGAGGGGGGCCTCCGAGATGGATCACCTGTCGTCACCGCCATTTGACGTGGCTGTCATCGGCGCGGGCATCGTGGGATCGGCAATTGCGCGCCAACTTGCGGGCTACGAACTGCGCGTCGCCCTCCTGGATGCGAAGAACGACGTCGGTGATGGCACCAGCAAGGCGAACACCGCGATCCTTCACACCGGATTCGACGCGACCCCTGGCACGCTCGAATCGAGAATGGTGCGCGAGGGCTACGGTCTGCTGTCCGAGTATGCGAAGCAGACCGGCATCCCGGTGGAACACACCGGCGCCGTGCTCGTCGCCTGGGACGAGGAACAACAAGCCGCGCTGCCCGGTCTGAAGACAAAGGCAGAGAAGAACGGCTACGCCAAGACCTACATCGTCGACCAGGCAGAGGTCTATCGCCTGCTACCCCATCTCGGGCAGGGGGCCCTCGAGGGACTGGTTGTTCCTGACGAGTCAATCATCTGCACCTGGACCACCAACCTGGCCCTCGCCACCGAAGCCGTGCTCCGCGGCGTCGAGCTCAAGCTCCTGCACCGCGTCACGGGGATCGACGACGCCGGCGAGTTCAGGATTCTTCACACCAGCGCGGGGGATGTTCACACCCGCTGGGTGGTCAACGCGGCGGGACTCGGAGGAGACATCCTCGACCGCATGTTTGGCTTTGACCGATTCACGATTACCCCACGGCGCGGCGAACTGCTGGTCTACGACAAACAGGCTCGACCCCTCGTCGACCGGATCGTGCTGCCGGTGCCCTCTGCCCGAGGCAAAGGCGTGCTCATCAGCCCCACGATCTATGGCAACGTCATGCTCGGCCCGACCGCCGAAGATCTCACCGATCGCACCGATACCGGAACGAGCGAGGCGGGCTTTGCCTTCCTTCTGGAAAAAGGTCGGGCCCTCATGCCCGAGTTACTCGACGAGGAGGTGACGGCGACGTATGCGGGTCTTCGTGCCGCCAGCAGCCATCCCGACTACCTCATCGAAGTCGATGCTGACGCGCGTTACGTCATCGCCGGCGGCATTCGATCGACCGGACTGACCTCCGGGATGGCCGTGGCCGAGTTCGTGGATGCGCTGCTCTCCGACAGCGGCGCCATCGAGTTGACAGCTCGGGCCGACCTGCCCCCCGCACCCTCGATGCCCAACATCGGGGAGGCGTTCTTGCGTCCCTATCAAGATGCGGCGCGTATTGCGGCCGACAGTGCCTACGGAAAGATCGTCTGCTTCTGCGAACGAGTGACCGCCGGCGAAATTCGCGACACGTTCCATTCTCCGATTCCCCCCACGGGGCTCGAAGGGCTTCGACGGCGAACCCGTGCAACGATCGGCCGCTGCCAGGGCTTCTATTGCGGTGCTGAAGTTCAGCAACTGTTCGACGCAGGTGGAGCCTCTGTCGGCCACACGCCCGCGACTACTGCGGGGGTCGAGCGGTGAGCGACACCTCCACAGAGCTGACGCCCACCGTCCTCATCATCGGCGGCGGACCCTCGGGATTGCGCGCCGCAGCAGAGCTTGCCCCTCGCGTCGACGGCGAGGTTCTGGTGGTCGAGCGTGAAAGCGAGGCAGGCGGGATTCCGCGTCACAGCGACCACCCCGGCTACGGGATTCGAGACATGGGCAAGTTCATCACCGGGCCCCGGTACGCCAAAATCCTGCGCGAACGGGCGGTGCGGGCTGGCGCGCGCATCCTGACCGAAACGATGGTGACGGACTGGGCGGGGGAGCGGTCGGTCAATGCCACTTCTCCCGGCGGTCGCCTTCGCATCACGGCTCAGGTCGTCATCCTCGCCACCGGGGCGCGTGAACGGCCTCGCGCCGCCCGCCTGATTCCGGGTGACCGCGGCCGCGGGATCTATACGACCGGGCAGTTGCAGAACATCGTTCACCTCCAGCACGGCACCGTCGGCAAACGCGCCGTCGTCGTGGGCGCCGAGCTCGTGAGCTGGTCGGCTGCGCTGACGTTGCGGGATGCGCACTGCACGACCGTGCTGATGACGACCGAATACCCCACACCCGACGCCTACTTCTTCTTTACCATTCCCGGCAGGATATTCTTCAGAACGAAGGTCGCGACGCGAACACGCGTCACGAGGATCATCGGGCGCCCTCAGGTCGAGGCCGTCGAGATCGAAGACCTTGACACGGGTGCGCGAAGAACCGTGGCCTGCGACACGGTCATTCTGACCGGCGACTGGATTCCCGACAACGAGCTGGCTCGGGCTGCGGGTCTCGCGATCGATCAGCGGAGCAAGTCACCGATCGTCAACGAAGCGCTGAGCACGAGCACCGAGGGAGTTTTCGCGATTGGGAACATGCTGCATCCCGTCGATACGGCGGACATTGCCGCTCTCGACGGTGCGGCCGTTGCCGCCGGCGTCGTGGCCTACCTCGCAGGCACGTCGCACACGAGCCCAGCCGTCAGGCTGACGCCCGACAGTCCGTTGCGATGGGTGTCACCGGGAAGCGTTGCGCTTGACGGGGCCCGCCCGCCCCGAGGGCGACTGCTGCTCTGGAGTGACAGGTACGTGGCGTTCCCGAAGGTGGTCGTGACGCAGGGCGGAAAGGTGATTGGGAGTCGGCGGTTGCTGTGGCCTGCCGCGCCCGGCCGAGTGTTCCGGGTGCCGTCCAGCATCCTGCGCCGGGCACAACACCGTGACGGCCCCCTCACCATCGGGCTGGCATGATCCGCTCCTTTCGCGACGATTTGTGACGCCCCGCAACCTTCTGTGACGTGCCCGCTCGACACCCTGCGGCATCCGCCCATAACCTCGCCCGCATGACCATCACCGACACCATCTCTCGCACGCCGGCCGCCGTTTCTGTCACAGCCGAGGAGCGCGCGGCACGCCTGCTCGACGCGGGCACCGCGTGGAACGCCCGCATCGCCGCCGACGTCACGAACGCCCGCCTCACCTACAAGGTGAGCGGCCAGGGCGAGGGCGCCGTCGCGTCGGTGATCCGGGCTGGCAAGCACAGCTTCCTCGTGGATGAGCCGGGCGCACTCGCCGGAGACGACCTCGGCGCCAGCCCGGTTGAGTTCGCCCTCGGGGCTCTCATCTCGTGCCAGATCGTCGTCTACCGGCTCTACGCGAATGCGCTCGGCATCCAGGTGGATGACATCGACATCACCGCAGAAGGCGATCTGGACGCACAGCGTCTGTTCGGCATCGACGAAACTGTGCGCGCCGGATTCACCGAGGTTCGTCTGCAGATCAACCTGACCGGCCCCGAGTCTGACGAGCGCTACCAGCAGCTCAAAGACGTCGTCGACGCGCACTGCCCGGTGCTCGACCTGTTCGCCAACACGACTCCGGTGAAGGTGTCGGTCAGCAAGGTGTGAACTAGAACCGCGGAATATCCGCCGGCCCGCTGCCGCCCGGGCCGCTCGGGTCTTGCTGCACGGCCACGTTCACCTTGAATCCCCAGCGCGACACCTCTTCATCGTCGATCTTCAGCACCGCCGAGTAG
Source organism: Pseudolysinimonas sp. (assembly GCA_040004215.1). Taxonomy (GTDB): domain Bacteria; phylum Actinomycetota; class Actinomycetes; order Actinomycetales; family Microbacteriaceae; genus Lysinimonas. The sequence continues at coordinate 8,750 of JBDUBG010000032.1, forward strand.
TGGCCGGGACCCTGAAAGACGAAGCCGTTCGCAGATGCCGCGATCGGCATAATAAACGGCTCGCCGATCGGCGCATTCGGGTTATTGACCTCGAACTGGCCGCTGAACTCTCCGTCGAGCTGGTGACCGTCGGCATCCGTGAAGGTGACGGCGAAGTGGTGCTGCTGGCCCTGCGCCGTCCAGGGCACGTTGATCACGCCGACGATCGAGAAGGTGCTCGCGGCGGGGAAGGTCGCGAACTGCATCTGGTTCCAGAAGCCGCCATTCACGTAGACCTTGCCGTTCTCAACAGCGGCGTGGTCGGCGAGGAAGAAGGCGGTGGCATAGAGATCGGTCTCAGGGATCATGAGTCGAGGCTACGCGGCAGGTAGCGTGTCAAGCATGAATCGCGCACTCCGCAGGTACGGGATTCTCGCGCTCGGCCTGATCGGGATGATCGTCGGCGCGATTCTGCTGGCCTCTCGCCCCACGGCATCCTTCGGGTGGACCGCGTATGCACCGCTGAGCAACACCGCCTTCGTGCCCCCGTTTGCCACCCCGTCCCTGTACCTCGGGGTCGCGTTACTGGCGATCGGGCTGGTGCTCGTTGCGGGGTGGATCGGTTTCGCACTCGGGCGCCGTCGGCGCGTCTGATCTAGCGCTCCTTGCCGCACACGACGAGAATGCCCGCATGACAGGTGCAGCGTTGCTCCCCAGCTACCGCAACTACCTCGACGCATGCAATACGCGCAATTGGGATGCTGCGCAGTCGTTCATCCACGATCCTGTGAAGGTGCAGGGGGTGGTCACGACGGCTGCCGACTTCGTTGCGGGGGTCGCGCGGCTGACGGTCGAGCATCCCGGATTCGTGTGGACCGTCGGCGAGACCATCGCACAGGGCGACCGCCTGGCCGCCCG
>JBDUBG010000172.1:0-9643 GCA_040004215.1 Pseudolysinimonas sp.
GCGTGAGAAGCAGCGCCTGCGTGCCCAGTACGGCATTCGCGAGGCACAGCTCAAGATCGTCTTCGCCGAGGCCCGCAAGGCTCAGGGCTTGACCGGTGAAAACCTTGTCGAGTTGCTCGAGATGCGCCTCGACGCCCTCATTGTGCGCGCGGCGATCGCTCGCACCACGGCACAGGCCCGTCAGATGGTCGTGCACCGTCACATCCTGGTCGATGGCAAGCTCGTCGACCGTCCGTCGTTCCGCGTGAAGCCAGGTCAGCTCATCCACGTCAAGCCGCGCTCGGAGGGCATGGAGCCCTTCCAGGTCGCAGCTGCCGGAGGTCACGTCGATCTTCTGCCCAAGACCCCCGGGTACCTCGAGGTCGAACTCGACAAGTTGCAGGCGCGGTTGATCCGTCGCCCGAAGCGCGCAGAGGTTCCGATCACCGCTGAGGTTCAGCTCGTGGTCGAGTACTACGCGGCACGCTAGCTCGTTTCGCATCGAAAGGCCCCGGGCAACGCCTGGGGCCTTTCGCGTAAGCTGATACTGCTGTTCGACGTTCTTTCGACAGCTCGATTCTTTGAGGAGAACACGATGAAGGCTGTACTGCTCCTGGCCGTGGGAGTCGCCGCTGGTTTCTTGGCGGCCCACCAGTTGGCCAAGACCCCCCAGGGCAAGCAGTTCTTCGACGACGTCGAGTCGAAGGCAAAAGACTTCAGCAGCGCCGTCGTCGACGGATACAAGACCCGCGAGGCCGAGTTGCGCTCCGCCGCCGACGGGATTGTCTCCGACTTCCAGTCGCGAGTCCGTTAGTCGGGCGCCGGCTTTCCAGTCTCTGCTGTCTTCAGCGCCGAACTGGCCGGTGTACCGGACGCTTCTCCACCCATCCAGGTACCGCCGTGCCCACACGGGCACCCGCTAGGAACAGATACCCGTGCAGACCGCTGAAATCCAACGCCGCTGGCTCTCCTTCTTCGGAGAGCGCGGGCACACGATCGTGCCGTCCGCCTCTCTCGTCAGCGACGACCCGTCGATCCTCTTCAACATCGCGGGCATGGTGCCCTTCATCCCGTATCTGACGGGAGTTGTGCCTGCGCCGTATCCGCGCGCCGCCGACGTGCAGAAGTGCATCCGCACCAACGACATCGAAGAAGTCGGCAAGACCGACCGCCACGGCACCTTCTTCCAGATGCTCGGCAACTGGTCGTTTGGCGACTATTTCAAGCAGGGCGCGATCGAGTACGCCTGGGAGTTGCTGCTGAGCTCAGAGAGCGATGGCGGCCTTGGCTTCGACGAGAAGGATCTCTGGGTCACCATCTACGAGACCGACGACGAAGCCGAAGCGATTTGGCGTGACGTCATCGGGCTGAAACCGGAGCGAATCCAACGCCTCGGTGCCGCAGACAACTACTGGCACACCGGTCAGCCCGGGCCGGGCGGCCCCGACTCCGAGATCTTCTTCGACCGCGGACCGAGTTACGGCCCCGGCGGTGGCCCCGCGGTGGATGACACCCGATTCACCGAAATCTGGAACCTGGTCTTCATGCAGGACCTGGTTACCGATGTGCACTCCAAGGTCGACTTCACGGTCGTGGGTGACCTACCCAAGAAGAACATCGACACGGGCGCGGGTCTCGAGCGGCTCGCCTTCATCAAGCAAGACGTCGGCAACATGTACGAGATCGACCAGGTGCGCCCTGTGCTCGATTTGGCATCCTCGCTGTCTGGCCGGCGTTACGGCGCCGAGCGCGCCGACGACGTGCGCATGCGCATCATCGCCGATCACGTGCGCTCGTCATTGATGTTGATGACGGATGGCGTCACGCCGAGCAACGAGGGCCGCGGCTACATCCTGCGTCGGCTGCTTCGGCGCTCGGTCCGTTCGATGCGCCTGCTCGGTGTCGACACTCCGACCTTCCCCGAGCTGTTCAACGCTTCCCGCATCGCCATGCGCGACGCATACCCCGAGGTCGAGGAGCAGTGGGAGCGTACCTCCCGTCTGGCGATCGCCGAGGAGGAAACCTTCCGCAGCACGCTCGCCAGCGGCACGACCATCCTCGATCTCGCGGTGGTTGATACCCAGGAGAAGGGCGCAGGTGCGCTGCCCGGCGACACTGCGTTCCTGCTGCACGACACCTTCGGCTTCCCGATTGACCTCACCCTCGAGATCGCCGAGGAGGCTGGGCTCACCGTCGACCGCGCGGGGTTCGACCAACTGATGACCGAGCAGCGCACGCGGGCCAAGGCGGATGCCAAGGCGAAGAAACGCGCGCTTGCCGACCTCTCCGTCTATTCCGAGGCGCGCGCAGCAGGCGAAACCGTGTTCACGGGCTACGACTACCTGCAGACCGACTCACGCGTGCTGGGCATCCTGGTAGACGGTCTGCCGGTGACGAGCGCGGCTGTGGGCGACATTGCCGAAGTGATCCTGGCGGAGACGGCGCTGTATCCGGAGTCGGGCGGTCAGGCGGCCGACGCGGGTGCGATCGTCGGCAACGGCTTCGACCTCGAAGTGATCGATGTGCAGCGCCCAGTGAAGGGGCTGATTAGCCACGCCGTGCAGGTGCGCTCGGGCGAGGTGTCGGTGGGCGCCGCGGCGACAAGCGTCGTCGACCCGGTCTATCGACACTCGGCGGCGCAGGCGCACTCTGCCACCCACCTCGTGCACGCTGCTCTGCGGCAGACGCTTGGCTCCGAGGCCCACCAGTCCGGCTCGTACAACAAGGCCGGCTACATGCGGCTCGACTTTGCGTGGAATCAGGCGCTGTCGCCCGAGACCCGCAGCGAACTCGAAGAGATCGCCAACAATGCCGTGCGCGACAACCTCGAGGTGACCACGCGCATCCTGCCGATCGCCGAGGCCAAGGCAGCGGGCGCGATGGCGCTTTTCGGGGAGAAATACGGCGACAGCGTCAGGATGGTCGACATCGGTGGTCCGTGGTCGCGCGAACTGTGCGCGGGGACTCACGTCAGAACGTCAGCCGAAGTTGGCCTGGTGAACCTGGTCAGCGAATCGTCGGTCGGATCGGCGAACCGACGCGTTGAAGCGCTAGTGGGGCTCGAGGCATTCCGCGACCTTGCTGCCGAGCGTGCCATCGTGTCGACGCTGACCTCCTCGTTGAAGACGCCGCGCGAACTGCTTCCTCAGCGGATCGAGTCACTGATGACCGAACTGAAGGCGGCTGAGAAGAAGATCGCTTCGTATGAAGCCGCCGCACTGTCGAGCCGGGTTCCGTCGTTGGCGAAGTCGGCGTCGCGGATCGCCAAGTACCTGACTGTCATCGAGGATGTCGGCGCCCTCTCGTCTGCCGACGAGCTGCGATCACTCGCGACGAGCGTGCGTGAACGACTGGGAACCGAGCCGTCGGTGGTGGCACTAGCTGCCCGCGTCGACGGCAAGCCCGCTGTGATCGTGGCGACCTCCCTCGCGGCCCGCGAACTCGGCGCGAAGGCCGGCGTGCTTGCCAAGCAGGCCGCAGGAGTGCTGGGCGGCGGGGGTGGCGGCAAAGACGACCTCGCGCAAGGGGGCGGGACAGACGTCCACGCAATCACTGCGGCGCTCTCGGGCATCGCGACCGCACTTGACGGCTGAGCTGCTGAGACGAGACGTGATGCGAACCGGCGTACGCCTCGGAGTTGATGCGGGCAAGGCCCGAGTCGGGGTGGCGATGTGCGACCCCGACGGGCTGCTTGCGACACCCGTCGTCACGTTGGGCAGGGGTGGCAGCACCATCGCCGATCTCCGCGGGCTGGTCATCGAGCACACCGCTGTCGAAGTGGTGGTCGGGCTTCCCCTGTCGTTGCGCGGCGACGACACAGCATCAACGGTGAATGCTCGTGAGCTCGCGGCAGAGCTGGCTGCGGTCGTCGAGGTGCCGGTTCGGCTCGTCGATGAGCGACTCTCGACGGTCTCGGCGCAACGCGCTCTGCATCAGTCGGGACGCTCAGTTAAGGCGTCGCGTCCCGTGATCGACCAGGTAGCCGCTGTTATCATCCTGCAGAACGCACTCGACTTCGAGCGCTCGGCGGGACGTCCGCCCGGCGTGGTCGTCGAGCGGCTAACGGAGGACGCTGACGGTGCCTGAAGAACCGAGCTGGGACGACATCTTCGGTTCCGCAGCAACAGACGCAACTCCGACGCGTGTGCCGGCGGGCCCAGAACCCGTGTCGACAGCGTTCCCGACGGCCAGACTGTCAGATCCCTTTGCGATCGCGGCCGCCGAAGCGAAGGCGAGCCAGGGGAAACCGCCAGCGACCGGCGCGCCGATGTCGCGCCGCTCAGCTCGGCCACCGGCGAAGAAGAAGAAGCGACGCCTGGGCTGGCTCTGGGCGCTGCTCATCGTCTTCGTGTTGATCGCCGCCGGGGGTGTCACCGGCTGGGTGCTGTTTGGACCTCAGATTCGGCATGTTCTCGGCTGGGAAGCACCCATTGACTACACGACGACCGGCAACGGCACGAAGGTAACCGTCGTCATCCAGTCCGGCGACATCGGATCGGATGTCGCAAAGACCCTCGAGCAGGGCGGCGTCACCAAGACATTCGACGCCTTCTACCGATTGCTGTTGAAGCGACCGAATGTGACTTTCGAACCTGGCAGCTACGCGCTGCAGAAGCAGATGAGCGCGGCATCCGCTCTGGCTGCATTGCAGGATCCGAAGAACAAAATCGTGCATGTCGCGGTGATCAAAGAGGGCGTCTCGGCCGAGAGTGCCTACGTGCAACTCGCTGCGGCGACCGGATTGCCGGTCTCAGAGTTTCAGGCAGCGGCCAAGGACTATGTCGCCCTGGGTGTGCCGTCAAACGCGCCGAACATCGAGGGATTTCTCTTTCCCGCGACGTACACCTTCGATCCGGGCGTCACTGCGACTCAGGTGCTCAAGCAACTCGTGACCACGATGACGCAGCACCTCGACAAAGCGGGTGTCGCGCCAGCCGACCGGCTGAAGGTGGTGACACTCGCGTCGATCGTGCAGCGCGAATCCGGCCCGAGCGTCTCTGACATGCACAAGATTGCCCGGGTGTTTGAGAACCGGCTCGACCAGGGAATGCGGCTGCAGTCCGATGCGACCGTCGCCTATGGCACCGGCCACACCGAACGCGTCACGACTACTGACTCCGAACGAGCAGACGCGAGCAATCCGTACAACACCTACGCGCGGGACGGTCTGCCCGTCGGACCGATTGGGCTGCCGGGCGATGATGCGATCGATTCGGCGCTCCATCCGACCGCAGGGCCATGGATCTATTTCGTTGCAGTGAACTTGAAGACGGGCGAGACGGTGTTCTCGACCACACTCGCTGAGCACAATGCTGCCGTGAAGCAATGGCAGGCCTGGTGTCGTGCGAGTGCCGAAAACATGGCGTACTGCGCGTGAACTCGACGGATTCCGAGCCAAACGACATCGCGCGGGGCGACGTGCCGCGACGCCTTGCGGTTCTGGGTTCGCCGATCGAGCACTCAAAATCGCCACTGCTGCAGCGAGCGGCGTACGAAGTGCTCGGGCTGCCGTGGGAGTACGACGCCATTGAGGTCGTCGAGGGCAGTCTTGGCGCCTTTTTGAACACCCTTGACACGTCGTGGCGCGGGCTGTCTTTGACGATGCCCCTGAAGCGTGAAGTGCTGCCGCTGCTGGCGACTCGCACAGAACTGGTGGGGACCGTCGGCGCGGCAAACACGGTTCTGATCGACGACGATGGCGGGCTGCGAGGCTTCAATACCGATGTCGCGGGAATCATTGCCGCTTTTGGCGATCATGGGGTGACGGGGCTCGACAGCGTGCAGATTTTGGGTGGGGGAGCCACTGCGGCTTCCGTGCTGGCGGCCGTGGCGAGATTGGGGGCGACGCGCGCGCTCGTCTCGGCACGTGATCCTGAGCGAGCGGCAAGCCTGAAGCCGTTGGCGGCCGCCCTCGGGGTTGAGCTGACGATTCGCCGCCTGGGGATCATGGATCGCTCGCTGATCGTCCCCAGCGCGGTCATTTCGACCCTCCCGGCAGGGACCGAGCACGGAATGGTCTACCCCCAGGCTGTCCGGGAAGGTGCAGTGCTGCTCGACGTGGCGTACGAGCCATGGCCGAGTGAGCTGGCGAGGGCCTGGATGACTGCCGGCGGCACGGTGGTGACCGGACTGGAGATGTTGTTGCACCAGGCGATCGCGCAGGTGAGGATCTTCGTCACCGGGCACGAGGATGGTCTGCTGGCGAGCGAGTCGCAGGTCATCGCGCGCATGCGGGCTGCGGTCGGCCTGTAGGCGTCCCTGCGCACCTACCGGTCTCTGGAAGGATGGGGTCATGCTGCGTTGGTTGACCGCTGGAGAGTCGCACGGACCCGAGTTGGTGGCGGTGCTCGAAGGCCTTCCCGCTGGCGTGCCCATAAGCCGCGAGGCGATCCAGGCGGATCTGGAACGCAGAAAGCTCGGCTACGGCCGCGGTGCGCGCATGAAGTTCGAGCAAGACGAGCTGAACTTCTCGGGCGGTGTTCGGCACGGACTCTCGATGGGCAGCCCGATCGCCCTGCGCATCGGCAACACCGAGTGGCCCAAGTGGGTCGAGGTGATGAGCGCCGAGCCGGTGGATGCGGCAGCGCTCGAGTCGGGCAGAGGTGCTGCCCTCACGCGCCCACGCCCCGGCCACGCGGATCTCGTCGGCATGCAGAAGTACGGATTCGACGAGGCACGCCCGGTGCTCGAGCGTGCCAGCGCGAGAGAGACCGCCGCGCGCGTGGCGCTCGGCGCTGTCGCGCGGGCTTTTCTCGGGGAACTCGGCGTCACGCTGGTCAGCCACACCCTGTCGATCGGGCCGGTGCGAGTGCCAGACGGGGCTCCGCTGCCGACGGCGGGCGACGTGGGCGCCCTCGACGCCGACCCGCTGCGGTGCTTCGACCCCGCGACATCCGCGCTCATGGTTGCCGAGGTCGACGACGCGCATGCCACCGGCGACACCCTGGGCGGTGTCGTAGAAGTGCTGGCCTATGGCCTGCCACCGGGCCTCGGCAGCTACGTGCAGTGGGACCGCAAGCTCGATTCCCGACTGGCGGCGGCCCTGATGAGCATCCAGGCGATCAAGGGGGTCGAACTGGGCGATGGCTTCGAGACCACCCGCCGGCGCGGATCGCAAGCTCACGACGAGCTTGTCGAGGAAGACGGGTTGATCACCCGACTCAGCGACAAGGCCGGCGGAACTGAGGGAGGCATGAGCACGGGTACCCTACTGCGCGTCCGCGCCGGCATGAAGCCGATTGCCACGGTGCCGCACGCCTTGCGCACCGTCGACATTGCGACAGGTGGGGCCGCGCCAGCCAACCACCAGCGGTCCGACGTCTGTGCTGTGCCGGCTGCCGGGGTCGTCGCCGAGGCGATGGTTGCCCTGGTGCTCGCCGACGCGATGATCGAAAAGTTCGGGGGCGACTCGGTGGCCGAGACGAAGCGCAACCTCGACGGGTACCTGTTCGCAATGCCGGATTCTCTGCGCACAGCGTCGAGCTCGGCACCCGAAGGTTCGGCTCCCGAATGACTGAAGTGCAGGCCGACGGCCGTCCGCCGGTCGTGCTGATCGGGCCGATGGGCGCGGGGAAGACTCGAATTGGCAAGCGGGTTGCGCGCATCCTCGGAACGGGATTCGTCGATACCGACAAGGTAATCGTTTCGGAGCATGGGCCGATTGCCGAGATTTTCGCCACGCAGGGTGAGCAGCACTTTCGGGCGCTGGAGCGCGCAGCGGTGGTGCGCGCGCTGGACGGCGATGATGTGGTCGCGTTGGGCGGCGGGGCAATTCTCGACGATGAGACCCGAGCCGATCTGACATCGCATCGGGTGGTGCTCGTAACCGTGACGCCCGAGGCCGTCGCGCGGCGGATCAGTGACGGACGACGTCCGCTCGTGCGTGACGGCGTCACCTCGTGGGAGCGCATCTATGCCGAGCGTCGGCATTTCTACGAGCAGCTCGCCCGGCTGACAGTTGATACCTCGCACCGTCCCATCGATGCGGTGGCGCAGGAGGTGGCCGCATGGTCGACAACAGCGAAGTGACCGACGTCACCGAGATCGCGGTTGCGGGTACGCCCGGCTATTCGGTGTTCGTGGGGCGCGGGCTGCAGAGCCGTCTCGCCGAGTTCCTAGCGCCCCGGGTGCGCAAGGTGCTGATTGTGCATGCTCCGACGCTCGGTGCCCGCGCCGAGGCGCTGCGTGAACAATTGACGCCGCGGTTCGAGGTGCTCCTGGCCGAGGTGCCGGATGCCGAGGCCGCGAAGCGCGTTGAGGTCGCGGCATTCTGTTGGCAGGTGATGGGGCAGACAGACTTCACTCGCTCCGATGCCGTCGTCGGACTCGGGGGCGGAGCAACGACCGACCTGGCGGGCTTCGTTGCCGCGACCTGGTTGCGGGGCATTGACCTCATCCAGTTGCCCACAACGGTGCTCGGCATGGTCGACGCGGCCGTCGGCGGTAAGACCGGAATCAACACGGCTGAGGGCAAGAATCTGGTGGGCGCCTTCTGGGCGCCGCGCGCGGTGCTGTGCGACCTCGATGCCCTCGACACCCTGAGCAAGAACGAGATTCTTGCCGGCTATGCAGAGATCGCGAAGGCCGGTTTCATCGCAGAGCCCGAGATCCTCGACACCATTGAAGCCGATGTGGATGCCGCGACCGACCCGACGACACCGGAGTTCCGTCGCAACATGGAACTGGCGATCGCGATGAAGGCCCGCATCGTGGGCGAGGACTTTACCGAACAGGGCTTGCGTGAAATCCTGAACTACGGACACACTCTGGGCCACGCCATCGAGCACGCCGAGCGCTACCAGTGGCGTCACGGCGCAGCCGTCGCGATTGGCATGGTGTTCGCCGCCGAGCTATCGCGCCTCACTCGCTCGCTCTCAGACGAAGCTGTGGATCGGCACCGACGCGTGCTGTCACTTCTGTCACTGCCGACCACGTATCCGGCCGGGCGCTGGCCCACGCTGTTGGCAACAATGAAGCGCGACAAGAAGGCACGCGGCGACCTGTTGCGTTTCATCGTGCTCGACGACATTGCGCGCCCGACGACGCTGACCGGCCCCGAAGAGCAACTGCTCTTCGCTGCATACCAAGAGCTCGCCGACTGATCGCACGTGGTGGTCGAGTAGCCGCGCAGCGGCGTATCGCGCTTGGTGGTCGAGTAGCCGCGTAGCGGCGTATCGCGCTTGGTGGTCGAGTAGCCGCGTAGCGGCGTATCGAGACCTACCGGGTTCGCTTCTTCTTCGCGAGATCGACCAGTCGAGCGACATCGCCGCGGATCAGCGCCTCACGCTTCGCGCGAGACCAGCCCTGAACCTGCTTTTCGCGTGCGTACGCCTCGTCAATGCGGTCAAACTCTTCGAACCACACCAGTTCGATAGGGGTCCGTTGCGCGGTGTACCTCGCGCCGGCACCGAGAGAGTGCTGCTCGACCCGGTGATCCAGGTTCCGTGTGCTGCCCACGTAGTAGCTGCCATCTGCGCAGCGGAGCATGTAGGCGGCCATCATTGACGACAGATTGCCGGATGTGGTGTCTCGGGCATGCTGACGATCCACAGGGTCTCGATACGCGCTTCGCGCTACTCGACCACCAAGGCAGGGTCTCGATACGCGCTTCGCGCTACTCGACCAGCAAGGCAGGGTCTCGATACGCGCTTCGCGCTACTCGACC
>JBDUBG010000244.1:0-2874 GCA_040004215.1 Pseudolysinimonas sp.
CGAAGGTGGCGACATCCCGAACAGCTTTGGCGGCATCCGCCGAAAGGCCGTGCCACGCCTGGTCGAGCAGCGCGGCGCCGAGGTACTCGCTGGTGGCGAAGCCCTCATTGAACTGCTCAGAGGCGTGCAGCCGGTCGACGATGCCCTGATCGAGCGCCTCACCCGTCTGGTAGTGCTTGGCATAGTTCGCGAGCACCTCGGGCCAGAGCATCCACATCTCATTGACCTGGCTCGGGAACTCGACGAAGTCGCGGAACACATTTGTCCCGGCCAGTTTCGGGTACGTCACGTGCGCGAACAGGCCGTGCAGCGCGTGCCCGAACTCATGGAAGAAGGTCGAGGTCTCGTCAAAGGTCAGCAGCGTGGGTTCGCCCGATGCCGGCTTGGATACGTTGAGGTTATTGACGACGACGGAGGTCTCGTGGCGGAGTAACTCGGCCTGCGAGATCAGCGGATTCATCCAGGCGCCGCCGCGCTTCGAGTCGCGGGTGTACAGGTCGAGCAGGTACAGCCCGAGCGCCGAACCGTCTTCGTTGCGCACCTCGAAGACGCGCACGTCGGGGTGGTAGCCGACGAGGTCCTTCCGCTCGGTAAAGGTGATGCCATAGAGCTGGGTCGCCGCAAAGAACACGCCATCGTGCAGCACGTGCTCGGCCTCGAACCACGGTCGAAGCGCCGCGGTGTCGACGTCGAACTTCTGCTGTCGCACCTTCTCGGTCCAGAACGACCAGTCCCACGAGGCCACCGACTCGCTGCTTGCGGTCGCGGTCGAGTCGTCATCGTCGAGCTCGTCTTCGGTCAGCACATTGAGGTCGGCCTGCTCGGCCTTCGCATTGCGGGCCGCCGGCAGAGCGAGCCGACCGAGCATCTCGGCAACGGCCTCCGGGGTCTTCGCCGTCGAGTCGGCGAGCACGAACGCCGCGTGACTCGGGAATCCCAGCAGAGCGGCCCGCTCGGCGCGCAGGCGCACGATCTCGAGCAACACCTTCTTGTTGTCGTACGCGCCGCCGTGGGTGCCGCGGGACTGCGAGGCATCCATGACCCGTTGACGGATGCCGCGATCGGTCAACGAGGCGAGGAACGGGTGCCCGGTCGGCAGCACGAGCGTGACCAGATACTTGCCCTCGTCGAGCCCGCGGTCGGACGCCGCCTGCGCCGCCGCGCTGATCTCGCCAGGCTCGAGACCGTCGAGATCAGCGACGTCGTCGATCACCACCGCTAGCTCGTTCGTGTCGTTCAAGAGGTTCTTGTCGAACTTCGTGGTCAGCACTGACAGCTTCTGGTTGAACTCTTTGAGCGTGTTCTTCTCGCTGTCGTCGAGACCAGCTCCGGCCAGGGTCATCTCGATGTACCAGCGGTGCACCAGATACTTCTGCTCGGCGGTGAGCTCGGTATTTTGCTCGAGCTGGTCGTGGATCGTCTTGATGCGCAAGTAGAGCTGCGAGTCGAGCAGGATCGCATCGCTGTGTGCCGCGAGCAGGGGGGCGACCTTCTCTTCGAGCTCGTTCGTGAAATCGCTGGAGTCGGCAGAGCTCTTGTTGAAGAACACGTTCGCGACACGTTCGAGCAGCTGTCCGCTCTGTTCGAGGGGAACGAGAGTGTTCTCAAAGAGGGGCATGTCGCGCTTGCGCACAATGGCCTGGACCTCGGCGAGGTGGTCGCTCATCCCCTTCTCAAAAGCCGGCTCATAGTGCTCGTCGAGGATGTCGGCGAAGGGCGGGAGGCCGTATTCCAGGGTGCTGGGCTCGAAGAAGGGATTCTGTTCAACCATGCACCTAGCCTAAGCCGGGCGACTGCACAGATGCAAAGAATCCGTTGCAAAATCAGTGTTGCAAAGATGTGCTTGCAAAGAAGTCTTTGCACTGCTAGTGTTGAGTCATGTCCGAGAACCCGATTCACCCGGAGCTGATGGAAGGGTTTCCGCCCACCCGTGAGCTCGATCTGGAGAGCCTGAAGGCGCTCTCGCACCCCTTGCGGGTGCAGATCGTGAACGCCCTCTCGGTCTACGGGCCGGCGACCGCCAGCGGGCTGGCCGAGCGATTCGGCGAGTCGAGTGGAGCCACCAGCTATCACCTGCGCCAGCTCGAACGTCACGGTTTCATCCGTGAGGTCGAGGGCAAGGGCACTGGTCGCGAGCGCTGGTGGGAGCGTGTGCCAGGAGCCCTGAACATCGGCTCGTCGGCCGCAGAAGCGACACCCGCCGGCCGCTCGGCTGCGCAGATGATCTTCCGCGAGTTCCGTCAGAATGCCGACCGTTTGCTTGTTGACTTCACCGAGCGTGGCCCCGAACTGCTTCCGCCCGAGTGGATCGATACCAGCGAGGTCAGCACAGCGAATGCACGCCTCACGCTCGAGCAGATGCAGACCTTCGTGCGGGCCGTCAACGAAGCCATTAACCGCTACGTCATCCCGTTCCGCGGCCAGCAGGTCGAGGGAATGCGGGCGATTCAGATCCACTTCAACGCCTTCCCGGTGCTCGACGCCGAGGCCGCGATCAGTCCTTCGAAGCCAGCAGGAGAACGCTCATGAAGAGCCCCAGAATTCGCCATTTTGTTCAGCCGCCGGTGTCGGTGGCTGACCGTAATTTGAGCAACACGAACGAGGTGAAAACAATCATGACAACCACAACTGTCCCGACACAGATCGCCCCTCAAGAGGGCCTCGAACTGCTCATCTCACGGCTTGCCGTGAGCATGCTGCGTTGGTCGCAAGTCCGCACCGCGCGGCGGCACATGACGCACGACGAGATGATGCTGCTGCGTCAGACCCAGAAGGATTCGGCAACCGCAATCGACCTGGCCAGGCTCAGCCGCTTGGCCTAGGCGAACTGGTCGAGTTAGATCTTGTCATACACGTCCCGTTGGCTGTGGCCTC
>JBDUBG010000094.1:0-9626 GCA_040004215.1 Pseudolysinimonas sp.
AGTCTGCCCCTGTCTCAACAGGTTGAGCGCCTGGCCGACGGTCGGATCGGTTTCGAAGGTGTTCTGCACCTGGCCGGGGCCGGGCACAGTTGCCTGCTTAGGCAAAGTGAGCAGAGTCATCTTGCCGTAGTTGGGTCCGGCATCGGCATCGACGGCGAGATAGCCGGTCAGCACGCTTCGACTCGACGACGAACCTGACTTCGGAATGTAGGTCGAATACAGCGTGAACGCAGGCGCCTTCGTGCCCGGCACCTGCATCGTCAGGTAGTACGGCGGCTGCGCCACCGAGGTCGCCTTGGGCTGCGTCGGGTCGGTTGGCACGCTCCAGGCATCGACGCCCGAATAGAACGAGCCGGCATCGGTCACGTGATAGGTCTGCAGGATCGACCGCTGCACCTTGAACAGGTCGGCCGGGTAGCGCACGTGGGCGAGCAGCTGAGTGCTCATCTCGCTCTGCGGCTTGACGGTCGACGGGAATACCTTCTCCCAGGTCTTGAGCACTGGATCCTTGTCGTCCCAGGCGTAGAGCGTCACCTTGCCGCTGTAGGCGTCAACGGTGGCCTTCACCGAGTTGCGGATGTAGTTCACGTCATCAAGCGCATAGCCAGGCTGCGGCGTGTAGGTGTCGACAATCGCGTTGGACAGCTGTTCGACCCGCGAGTACGGATAGTCGGCCGTCGTGGTGTAGCCGTCGACGATCCAGACCACCTTGCCGTTCACAACAGCCGGGTACGGGTCGCTGTCGAGCGTCAGGTAAGGGGCGACTTTCTGCACACGGGTCTCGGGGTCGCGGTCGTAGAGAATCTGCGAGTCATTGTTAACCGAAGTCGAGAACAGGATCTCTTGCGCCCCGAAGTGGATCGCATAGGTCAGCTTGTTGAGGAAGGTGTCGAGCTTGGGCCCGCCATTGCCGGTATAGGTGGTGGTGGCGCCATCCGAGGTCGCGTCTGACGCGGTGTTGCCGCCGCCCGCCGGATAGTCGAACTCGACATCTTTCGACCCCTTGGGGGCGCCGACAATCGAGTACTCAGGCGACTTCTCGCCGAAGTAGATGCGCGGTTGGAATGTGCCAAGGGCACCCTCCGGCGGGATGTCTTTCTCGAGGAAGTTCGGCTCGCCGTTGGCAGCCCGCTGATTGCCGTATGCGGCCACGATGCCGTAGCCGTGCGTGTAGACCAGCGTGTCGTTGTACCAACTGTTGGAACTCTGGTTGGCAGAGTCCAACTCACGCACGGCGATGACGGTGTCTTGAGTCTTTCCGTCGATCTTGTAACGGTCGACGTCGAGCTGAGGGGCGAACTGGTAATACTGGCGCACCTGCTGCAATTGCGCGAAGGTCTTGCTGACGAGAGCGGGGTCGAGAATCCGGATGTTGGCCGTTGTCTCGGCGTCGGCGCGCAACTGGCCGGCTTCGACATTGGTGGTGGCGTTGTACTCGATCGCCTTGACGTCGTTGACCCCGTAGGCCTTGCGCGTCGCGTCGATGTTGTAGCCGATGTATTTCGCCTCAAGGGTGCGGGCGCTCGCGTTCACCTGCAGGTTCTGCACGATGGCCGGGTAGACCGAGCCGATCACCAAGCTGGAGACAATCAGCAATGCGGTGGCGATCAGCGGCAGCCGCCAGCGGCCGATGGCCGCGGTCAGAATGAACAGCACGGCGACCAGCGCAGCGATTCCCGCGAGGATCACCTTGCTCGGAATGGTCGCATTGACGTCGGTATAGCCCGCGCCCGTGATGGTGGTGCTGGTACCGATGGGAGACTCGTCGAGCAGGGTGGCGTATTGGTCGAGCCAGATGCTGACCGCCTGCAGCGCCACGTAAACCGCGGCGGTGAGCGCAAGCTGGATGCGCGCCGGGCGCGTCACGCGCACCTCGCGACCTGAGATCCGGATACCGCCGTAGAGGTAGTTAGTCGCCAGCGCGGCAAGGCCCGCAACAATCACGGCGGCCGAGGCGTACGCGATGAGCCCACGGAAGAACGGCAACTCGTAGACGTAGAACGACACGTCGAGGTGGAACTGGGGGTCACGGGTTCCGAAGCTGGTGCGGTTGAGGTACTGCAGCACGGTGGGCCAGCGAGTCGCTGTCGAGACGCCCATGAAGATGCCGAGCACGATCGGGATGCCATACATCGCCAACCGACGAAGCGGCTCGATCACCTGTTGGTAGCGGTCGAGTTGCGAGTTGAGCTTCGCGTAGACGGGCCGGGCGCGAAAGGCGATGAAAATGCTCAACCAGACCAACAGCGCCATGAGAAGGAATCCCACTGCGAACATGGCCACGGTCGCGATCCACTGCGTCGTGAGCACGTTGAGGTAGCCGAGCTGTTCGAACCAGAGCACGTCGGCGTACAGGCCCGAGAAGATGAAGAACACGATCACCAACAAGGCGACTGCAGCGGCAGTGATGGCGAGGGCGGCGCGGCTGCGACTGCGCGGTGCCTGCGGTTGGGAACTGGCGGTGGAGGACGTCACGCCTCGATCCTATGGTCGAGAGCAGCTCGCAAGCTGAGTGGTGTCGCCACCGGAGGCGATCACCTTGACGTCAGCCAGGGAGTCGTCGAGAGTCTTCACCGCAAATACCGTGAGCCCGCTGGGGATGTGGCCGACCACTTCGTTGCAGTTCGCTGCGGGCGCGAGAAACCAACGTGCCCCGTCGTTGCGGGCGCCGTACATCTTCTGGCGGATGCCGCCGATGGCACCCACCGCTCCACTCGGGTCGATCGTGCCGGTGCCGGCGATGTGGGCGTTGCCGGCGAGTTCGCCGGGCGTGAGCTTGTCGTAGATGCCGAGGGCAAGCATCATCCCGGCGCTGGGGCCACCGACATCCTGGAGCTGGATCTTGACGTCGAAGGGAAAGGTGAAGCTGGTTCCGGTGTAGATGCCGACCGCGGGGTTCTTGCTGTCCGCGTTGATGACTGGGGTGATCTCAAGCGTCTGCTCTGTGCCATCCCTCGTCACCACCAACGTCACCGGCTTCGAGACTCCGTTGGCGATGATCGCCTGCTGCAGCATCGTGAGACCTGTCACCGGCTCGCCGTTCGCCGTGACCAGCTTGTCGCCGGCCTTGAGCTTTCCTGCGGCTGGAGTGTTTTTGATGACCTGGGCCACCACCACGGTCGACTGGTAGTCAATCTTCAGCGCGCTGAGCGCCGCCGCTGTCGCTGCCTGCTGCGAGTTGGTCATGTCGATCGCGCTCTCGGCGTTCGACTGGTCTTCGGTCTGTCCAGAGGGAAACAGTTCGTCAAGCGGCACAGCCGCCCGACTGGCGTCGAACCATGAGCTCGCAAGTTCGATCCAGCTGATTCGATCGTTCGGCGAACCGTCGACGTACACCGTCAGCATGTCGAGGGTGCCGGTTGTCGGATAGGTGGTCTGAGTCGGGATGTCGATGAGGGGCACCAACTTGCCATTCACCTGAGTCTTGCCGAGCACGTCGTACACCGGGCCAGGGCGCTCGACGCCGTATGGCGACGGCGACATGCCGAGCAGCACAGTGCCCACGAGCGCGCCGACCAGGAGGACCCAGCCGATGGATCGCATGACGCGTCCGCGATCGGAGAAGAAGTTGCGCACCTTCGGACTTTCGGGTCGGTTCTGAGCGACGTTCTCAGCGGATGTTCGCTGCGGGCGGAGCCCGCCGCTGGCTCAGCCTAGGTGAATCCCCCAGACGTCAGAGCGAGCGAGGGCTACCTTAGAACGCATGGCTGATGATTCGCGGGACGAACCGTCTGAAGACGACTTCCGCGACCTGCTGCGCGACTTTCTCGCTGGCAACACCGATCTCGATCCCGCGAAGCTCGCGAGTGCTGCTGGGCTGCCAGACGATCCCGAGATGGTGCAGCGACTGATCGGCCAACTGCAGCAAGCACTTCAGAACAGCGGCGAAGGCATCAACTGGGGTCTCGCCCTCGAGCAGGCCAAGGGTCTCGCCACCCGCTCGGCAGTCGTCAGCACCCCCGCCGAGACCTCAGCGATGGAGCAGGCCCTGCACGTCGCGGCGCTCTGGCTCGACGAGGTCACTGCGATCGCTGAGCTCACGGTGCCGCCCGTGCTGCTCACCCGCGCCGGCTGGACTGAAGCGACCATGCCGGTCTGGACCCAGCTCGCCGAACCGGTCGCGCACTCCATCGCCAATGCGCTGACCGCCGTGCTCGAGCAGCAGGCTCCCGAAGAGCTGAGCGACATGATGGGCAACGCAGGCCAGCTGATGCGCAATGTCGGCGGCACGCTGTTTGCCATGCAGCTCGGGCAGGTCGTTGGCCAGCTGGCGGGCGAGGTCGTCTCGGGCGGCGATGTCGGCATCCCGCTTCTCGATGGCGAGCACCGACAGGCCGCGCTGGTGCCGCAGAACGTCGACGCCTTCGGCACGGGACTCGACATCCCGGTCGAAGAAGTGCGCCTCTATCTCTCCGTGCGCGAGATCGCCCACGCGCGTCTGTTTCGCCACGCCAAGTGGCTGCGGCTGCACCTGCTCACTCAGATCACCGATTTTGCCCGCGGCATCCGCGTCGACACCGATCGACTCGAAGAACTCGCCGCCGACTTCGACCCGCAGAACCCGGAAGAGCTGCGTGCCGCGATGACGAGCGGCGCCCTGATTCCGCCGAAGAGTGACGAGCAGCTCGCTGCCCTTGCGCGCCTCGAAAACATGCTTGCCCTGATCGAAGGGTGGGTGGATGTCGTCACCGCTGCGGCGACGGTGCGCCTGCCCAAGAGCGCCGCGATCGCCGAAAGCGTGCGCCGACGCCGTGCCGCGGGAGGGCCGGCCGAATCGGCATTCGCCACCCTCGTCGGACTCGAACTCCGGCCGCGCCGCCTGCGTGAGGCGGCCGCAATGTGGCAGAAGGTGTCGGATGCTGTCGGCAACGACGGCCGCGACGCCCTGTGGGCGCATCCCGACCTGGTCCCCTCTGACACCGACATCGACGACCCCACCGCGCTGATCGCGCGCCTCAGCGCCGACACCCGGATTCCTGACGACGTCGACATGGCGATCGAAGACCTACTCAACGACGACGGAGAGAACCGGCCGCACGAGGTGTAGCCCCGTCGCACGAGGCTCAGCGAGCGCGGGGTTCGTGCGCGAGCGCGGGCGGTGCAAGCCCCGCGCTCGCGCGCGAACACCGCGCTGGCGAGCAGTGATGCTGCGGGCTGTGGAGGGGTGGCGACGCCGCTCGGCGAGTCGCGGCATCCTGTGCAGATGGTGCTCAAGGTGAGGGCAAGTGTGCCGCTGGTGTGGCGGAGTCCGAGCAGTCTGCAGTTCGGCGTGGATGAGCCGCTGGTTGTGCTCGACGACGTCGACGGAGCCTCCGAGCGGATGATCGCGGCGCTGGTCGGTGGCATCTCGCGCAGCGGATTCGACATGATGGCGCGCAGCCTGGGGCTGACCGTCGACGTTGCGACCGAGTTGCTGGTGCGACTTGATTCGGTGCTCGTCATCGAGGCGCCGACTGCGGCACACCGCGTCTTGGTCGACGGAAGTGGCCAGCTGGCCGACGAGCTTCGGCAGATGTTCGAGGCGGAAGGGGTGCTCGCCACTCCGAACGAAAGCGCCCCAGAGCTCGCGGTGATCGTGGCGGGCTGGGTGATCGCACCCGAGGACCACGGCAGCTGGTTGCGCCGCGACATCCCGCATCTGCCGGTGGTGGTCGGTGACGGCGGCGTCACCGTCGGGCCGCTCATCGAACCCGGCGATGGGCCGTGTCTCTATTGCGTGCAGCTGACGCGCACTGACAAAGACCCCGCCTGGCCCGCCATCGCGACGCAACTCTGGAACCGGCCCTCCCCCACGTTGACCCGGCTGGCGGTCGTCGAATCAGCCGCGTTCACCGCGCGGCGCGTGCGGGAGCGGATGGCAACCGGCCCCGGCGAGGCTGTGAGTTACCGGCTGGCGAGCAACGGCGCGGTCAGCTCACGCGCGTGGATCCGGCACGCGGCGTGCCGCTGCGCAGCTCTTGAAGAAAGCGACTGGGCTCCCGCTGCTGAGCTCGTGACCCGATCCGTGACCACGAGAGCAAGAGCCGTCGCCGTGCCCGCGTGATACCGACGTAGAACAGCCGGCGCTCCTCGTCGATCGCTGCCGTGGTCTTGGCATAGTTGATGGGCAGCAGCCCCTCGCTCAGGCCAACGAGAAAGACGGTCTCCCACTCGAGGCCCTTCGCGCTGTGCAAAGTCGAGAGCACCACCGCCGAAACGGTGAGTTCGTTGTTGCTCTCTTCACGCTCGCTCAGCTCGTCTGAAAAACGTTCGAGACTGACCGAATCCGGCAGCTCGGTCGAGAACCGCACAATGGCGTCGAGCGCGTCCCAACTCTCGCGCGGCAAGGTCGAATCTTCTGGACGGATGCTCCAGCCCGCCTCGCGCGCCAGATCGGCCACCACTTTCCGCATCGATTCGTCCGGGTGCGAACGCGCCTGCACGCGCAACGCGGAGACCACCATCCGCACCGACGAGATCTTGAAGAACTTCGACGCACCGAGCTGCCGAACGGCGACGCCGCTCTGCTTGAGCGCCGCCTCGAGGGCAACAGCCTGCTCGTTGACGCGAAACAACACCGCGATCTGCTCCGGCCGCGCGCCAGCCGCGAGCTCTTTGGCGATCGCCCCAGCCACAGCCCGCGCCTCTGCAACGTCGTCGTCGAAGGCGACAACGCCCGAAACGGGTTCGGGCGATGTGCTGATCGCGCGCAGCTCGAGGGCGCCGGCCCGCTCGTGCATCAGCCGGTTCGCCAGGGTGAGCACGGCCGGCGTTGAGCGGTAGTTGCGCTCCAGCCGCACCACGTGCGCCTGCGGAAACTCCCGCTCGAACTGCAGCAGGTACGAGCTGGTGGCTCCGGTGAAGGAGTAGATGGTCTGGCTCGCGTCGCCGACCACGCAGACGTCGGTGCGATCGCCGCGCCACAGGGTGAGCAGGCGATGCTGCAGCGGCGAGACATCCTGATACTCGTCGACCGTGAAAAAGCGGTACTGCGCCCGCACCGTCGCCAGCACGCGTGGCTCTGAGTCGAGCATCCCCGCGGTGGCGAGCAGCACATCCTCGAAGTCGATGCGACGGCGATCGTCTTTCAACTGCTCATAACGGGTCTGGATGTCGACCACCGTGCCGACATCGAGCCCGGCCGGCATCGGTCGGTCGTGCTGCGCGACGGCAGCGGCGTAGCGCTCCAGGCTCAGCTCGGAAGTCTTGCGCCACTCGATCTCGCCCGCCAGATCGCGCAGCGTGCCTCCCCCGAGTTTGAGGTGGAGGGCATCCCCCGCCTCCGAGATCAGACGCGCCTTGTTCTCGACCAGCTTCGGCGATGGGCCGCCCACGACATCCGGCCAGAATTGACCCAGCTGAGCGAGCGCCGCCGAGTGAAAGGTGCGGGCTACCGCGCCCTCTGCCCCGAGACGCCGCAGCCTCTCACGCAACTCGGCAGCCGCCTTGGTGGTGAAGGTGAGAGCCAGCACGCTGCCCGGCGAGTACGTACCGGTGCGCAGACCGTGCGCGATCCGGTAGGTCAGGGCGCGGGTCTTGCCGGTGCCGGCTCCGGCCAAGATGCACACCGGACCGAGCAGGGCGACCGCAGCTTCGCGCTGCTCAGGGTCGAGCCCGGCGAGCAGCTCGTCGTCGAGCGCGGGCGTCACGCGGTCACCATCGGCCGCCGTCTGGCAACTCCCCGCCGTACCAATCGTCGATGATGGCGCGGGCGATCGAAGTCGAGCCGGGCAGGCGGATGTCGCCGGCAGCCTGCGCGGCGGCGAGCTCGTCGCGGCTGAACCAGCGCAGTGCGAGGATCTCTTCGCCATCCGGGCGACCAACGGTCGAGCTGCCGGGCGCGACCCGGGCGCGGAAGCCCACCATCAGTGACGCAGGAAATGGCCACGGCTGACTGCCGCGATAGACCGGGTCGACGACGTGAACGCCCGACTCCTCGAATACCTCGCGAATCACCGCTGCCTCGAGCGACTCCCCCGGTTCGACGAATCCGGCCAGCAGCGAGAACCGGTTCGTCTCCCACAGCGCGTTGGAGCCGAGAAGCAGCCGGTCGTCGTCATCGGTGATGCCGACGATGATCGCCGCATCAGTGCGCGGAAAGAGCTCGGTACCGCTGACGAGGTCGCGCCGCGTCCAGCCGGAGGCGTCCGGGATGCTGGCGCTGCCCGAGCGCGGAGAGAACCCGTAGCTCGCATGCCAGTTCGCCAGCGCCAGGGCTTCGGTGAAAAGTCCAGCATCTCGCACGCTCAACGCGGCGCCCAGCACGCGCAAGTCACCCCAGTGGGCGTCGTCGCCTCCGAGAGCTGCGGCGGTCGCTTCATCCACTAGCAGGGCGGTGATCGGCGCGCCGAGGGGCAGGTCGGCCTCTTCTGCAATCGCGCGGCCGAGATAGAGCGCGAGCTGGTGTGCCGGCACCGTTGCCGGTTCGAGCAGGGCAATCGAGTTCGGGCTCGCGAACAGCACCTTGCGATCGTGCAACACGATGACGCGAGCCAAGGGATCGGCAAGCAGCGCCTCAATGCCCAGAGCGCGAGACAGGTGATCGCGATCGATCGACGCGCGGGCCAGCGGCAGTCGAGAGCCGAAGGAGTCGATCAAACGGGAACCTCCGGAGCGAGCGAGAAGGGCGTGGCGTGCTGCCCGGCCGGGCATCGGCCGACCTACCCTGTGGTCATGGCCAGATCCCAGTTCACTCTAGCGGCGCTCGCGACGTCGGCCGTGGCCGAGCTCGATGTGGTCGGAGTTCAGTCGTTCGGCTCGATGGGCCACGGCGCCTTCGATGCGGCGCTTCTCACGGGCCGCGATGGCAAGCACTGGATCGTGCGAGTGCCGCGCAGCGAGAGCGCCGAGGCCGAGCAGTCGGCCGATCTGGTCGCGCTCCGCGCCCTGAGCGCCGGCGTACGCAGTCGTCTCCCCTTCGCCGTGTCGACGTTCGCGGGGCAGGTGCCGATCGCCGGCACGCGAGCCGTGGTCTACGAGTTCGTCTACGGCACCAAGCCGTCGCTCGCGCAGATCACCCCCGAGCTGGCCGCCTCGATCGGCGCGGGCATCGCCGCGATCCACGCGCTGCCGACCTCGTTCATCGTCGACGCTGGCATGCCGAGTCACAGCTCGGTCGACGGTCATCGGGCAGCACTCACCTTGATCGACCGGGCCGTGGCGACGGGGCTGGTTCCGGTGGCTCTCAAGCAACGCTGGGAGCACGCGAGCGCAGAATCGGCTCTCTGGCAATACATTCCGACCGTGATTAATGGGTCGTTCGGATCAGACTCGGTGCTCGAGGCATCCGATGAGCTCACCGGCGTCCTGGGCTGGCACGGACTGCGCGTAGCCGACCCCGCACTCGACTTGCAGTGGCTGCTCGGCTGCACCCAGCCCGGTGCGACGGATGCCGCGTTCGACGCGTACGGCGCTGCCCGCGGCCAGATCGACCGCCAGTTGCGTCAGCGTGCCACCCTGCTCTCAGAACTCGAGGTCGCGCGCTGGCTGCTGCACGGCACCGAGGTGCGCAGCACCGAGATTGTCGACGACGCGGTCGAGATGCTCTCGGCGCTCACTGACGACGCGCAGAACACCCTCGGCAGCACGGTAAGCGGCGACACTGTGTCGCTGAACACGGCTCCCATCAACACCGAAGAGATCGAAGC